>JAGREF010000173.1 GCA_020446665.1 Sphingomonadaceae bacterium | reverse complement strand
GAGGCGATTGAGCTGCGCCGTTGGGTCATCGGCCCGGAAGGAACCTCACAGGGCCGTCGTCGCGGGTTGGCGGCGCGTCTGGCCGACGTTGCGAGCTATGACGCCGAGGGGGCTGCTGTAATCGACCAAGCGCGTCACGCCGCGACCGCCCTGCCCTCTGACGACTGGCTCAAGCGCATTGTTCAGGGCGAGCCCTTCGGTCCGGTCGAAAGCCTGCTCGCCGCGGTCCGCGCCCATGTCTACACGCGCAGCGAAGACGGCCGGTCAGGCAGTGATGCAGGCTATGGGCTGGAGGCCGAACTTGCGGAACCAAGCGGCGCGCTGGTCGAGGCAGCGATGGAAGCCGCCGAGTGCCTTGACGGACTGCTGAAACCCCTGAACCGGCTGGGCAAGCGGCTGGAGGCAATCCTGACCGATCCGCCCGATTGGGCCGACGGCGCGGCGCGCGCGCGGATGGAAGGCGCGCTCGGCTCGTTGGGTTGGCGCACGAATCTTATCGCCGGTTGGCTGGCCTTACTCAGTCGCATAGGCGGCCCCGCCGACCCCGATTTTGTCGATTGGCTGGCGGTGGATCGTTATGAAGGACGCGAATTCGACGTGGGCCTTCACCGGCACTGGCTCGACCCAAGCCGCCCTTTTGCCCAGGTTGTCCTGCAACCGGCCCATGGTGTGGCGTTGACTTCGGCAACCCTGCGCGGCGGCGGCGAGGATTGGGCTATTGCAGAAGCGCGGAGCGGCGCGCGACATCTCGATTTTGCCGCGTCCCGCTTTGAAGCAGCCAGTCCCTTCAACTATGGCGAACAGGCTGAAGTGCTGATCGTCACGGACATAAAACGGGGCGATATAGCTGGACTGTCGGCGGGTTATTCGCGCCTGATCGAGGCGTCGCAGGGCGGCGCACTCGGGCTGTTTACCGCCATCAGGCGGTTGCGCGCTGTCCATGCACGGATCGCAGACCGGCTCGCACGCGCCTCGCTTCCGCTCTACGCCCAGCATGTCGACCCCATCGATACCGGCACACTGATCGATATTTTCAGGGACGATGTCCACGCATCCTTGCTCGGTACCGATGCGCTGCGCGACGGGGTGGATGTGCCCGGCCATTCGCTGCGCTGCGTGGTGATGGAGCAAGTCCCCTGGCCGCGCCCGACCATTCTCCACCGCGCGCGCAAGGCCGCTGGCGGCGGTGGCAGCTTTGACGACCGCCTGATCCGCGCACGACTGGCACAGGCCTTTGGCCGCCTGATCCGCAGCAAGGACGACCATGGCCACTTCATCGTCCTCTCATCCGCTTTCCCCAGCCGATTGCTGTCAGCCTTCCCCAATGGCACTCCTGTCACGCGTTTGACACTGGATGAGGCTTTACAACGCGTCAGCAAAGGTGTTTTCGGGAATGAACGAATGTCGGGCGATGAACTGGCCCGCAGCGGAGAAGGACCGGACAGCGCGTGAAAATTCTCGGTATCCTGCGCCATGCGAAATCGGATTGGGACGATGTTGGCCAGCGTGACTTTGATCGCGGGCTGAATGATCGCGGGCGCAAGGGAGCGGCGGTGATCGGCCAGCATATCAGAGACCACGGCGCGCGCTGGGATGCGGTGCTGGCAAGCCCTGCCGTGCGGGTGAAGCAAACACTGGAAGTCTCGCTGCCTGAAATGGAACCTGTCTGGGACGAGCGGCTCTATCTCGCCAGCGTGCCAACCATTTTCGACGTGATCCGCGACCATGCGGGCGATGCAGACCGCGTGCTGATCAGCGGGCACAATCCCGGCCTGCAGGAAATCCTGTTCGAACTGATCCCCACGGAGAACGAGAACGAGCTGTTCCAGCAGGCGATCCGCAAATTCCCCACGGCCAGCTTTGCGGTGCTGGAAATCGCCATTGACGACTGGGCCAATCTCGACGGTGCCAAAGCCACCCTCGCCCACTTCGCCCGCCCGCGCGATCTCGACCCGGAACTAGGGCCCGATACGGCACGGTAGGGGTTGGGTTGCTTCACAAGGATCGCCGATGGTGCATTTCGTTTTTCTCAATGCACTCTGCAGGACATTGGAACAGGTAGGGTGCATTGAGGCAGAGCCGAAATGCACCAATGGCCCGCCCCATCAACCCAGCACGAATCTCGGCCCCGCCCCGCCTGCGCCAGCCTCGTCATCGCGATTGTAGAGCTGGCAATTCCTCAGGCTCAGGCAGCCACAACCAATGCAGCCATCCAGCTTGTCGCGCGTGCGCTGCAGCGTGGCGATACGGCTGTCGATCACGCTGCGGATGGCGGTGCTGATTGCTTTCCAGTCCTTCGCCGTGGGAGTGCGACCTTGCGGCAGGCGGCGCAATTGCTCTTCGATCTCCGCCAGTGACAGGCCGAGATTTTGTGCGATCACCACGAAACTCAGGCGGCGAATATCGCTGCGCAGGAAGCGGCGCTGATTGCCGCCTGTGCGCAGCGCCTCGACCAGCCCCTTCTCCTCGTAGAAGCGGATCGCGGAGACAGACAGGCCGGTGCGCCGGGCGAGGTCGCCGATTGTGAGCAGGTCATCTTTCTTCAGCCGTGTCATGGCCACCCCATCAAATTCAAAGCTTGACCTCACCTTAGCTTGAGGTTGCATGATAGGCAAACAGGACGATTCGCCGGGAACATTTTCCGCCGCGATCCGTCAGGCAGGAAAGGAAAGATCATGCCCACAGGACGCCTCGAACACGCCAATATCTCCGTCACCAATCTGGACCGTTCCGTACATCTGCTGGAACGGCTCGCCGGGTGGCATGTGCGCTGGCGCGGTCCGTCGATGAATGATGGCGAAACCGTCCATATCGGCACGGATGACGCTTATGTCGCGCTCTACACCCATCCCGATGTGAAGGGTGGCTTCAGCAAGGGTCAGCCGATGAACCATATCGGCATCGTGGTGGATGATCTGGAAGCGGCAGAGAAAGTCGTCGCAGATGCCGGGCTGAAAGCCTGGGGGCATGATGATTACGAACCCGGTCGGCGCTTCTATTTCTTCGACTGGGACGGGATCGAATGGGAGATTGTGAGCTATGATTAAAGCAGCCGCGCGTGCCCGCCCCCGGCCCATGGCTCCTGCGTCCGGTCGATGGCAAGATCGCCCTGCCAGGGGCGACAAAGCTCAAACGCCTCCGCCGGGCTGCCCTTGATCCACTGCGCATAATCCTGCGGGGCGAGCAGCACGGGCATGCGCGTATGCACCTCTGCCGCGCGGCCAGCGGCATCGGTCATCACCATGGAATAGGCATCGCCCCATTCATCGGTTTGGCGCCACACGCCCGCCGCCGCGAACAGTTCCGCGCCGGGCACAGAGAGCCAGCTGCGCGACTTGCTGCCCTTCGCTCCCTCCGCCTCCGCCCAAGCGGTGAGCGGGATCAGGCAGCGGCGCTGCTCGAAACTGCTGCGCCAGAAGAAGCCCTCCAGCTTGTCCGTCCGTGCATTATTGACCGGCTTGGGCTTAAGTGGCTGGCCCTGCTTGCCCTTCATCTGCAGCGGGAAGCCCCAGTTCATTTGCCGCAGCCGCCCGCCTTCGATCACTGCGCCGGGATAGCCGGGGAACACCTCTGCCCCAAAATTCGCGCCTGCCATTTCGTCCGCAATGTCGAACCAGTCCGCCACTTCGGTGGTGTTCTTCGTCATGCGGTAGAGGTTGCACATGGCCCCCTACCCCCCGGCATTCCCGACCACGAAACAGGCCGCGGCCATCAGCAGGCCCGCCATGCGGTTGGAGCGGAAACGGTCGAGGGGGTTGGCGGGATCATCGGGATCGAGTGTGGAAGCCTGCCACGCCAGATGCGCCGCCACCGGGATCAGCGCCAGCAGCGCCACCCAGTCCGCACGCAGCAGCCAGAAAGACAGCGCCCACAACGCCACCGCGCCGCCATAGAACAGCCACACGCCCGCCTGCACCCTGCCCCCCAGCCGCAAGGCCGAACTCTTGATACCGACCAGCGCATCATCCTCGCGGTCTTGCAGCGCGTAGATCGTGTCATAGCCCATGCACCACAGCAGCGCCCCGCCATAGAGCGCGGCCAGCGCATCGAGATTGTCCCCGCGCATCGCGAACCAGCCGACCGGCGCGCCCCAGGTGAAGACCAGCCCCAACCATGCCTGCGGCCACCATGTGATCCGCTTCATGAAAGGATAGGCCGCCACCAGCGCGAGGCTGCCCAGCGCCACCAGCTGCGCCTGCCAGCGCAATTGCAGCAGCACGATCAATCCGATGGCGCAGAGGAACAGCAACCATCCCCATGCCAGCTTTTTGGTCACGCGCCCGCTCGCCACCGGGCGGCTGGCCGTGCGCGTGACCTTCCGGTCGAGATCGGCATCGACAATATCGTTATAGACACAGCCCGCCCCGCGCATGGCGATACTGCCAAGCAGGAACCAGCCCAGCAATTGCCACTGCCAACCGCCACCCGCCAGCCACAGCCCCCATGCGCAGGGCCAGAACAGCAGCCACCAGCCGATCGGCCGGTCAAACCGCGCCAGCATGGCCAGATCACGCGGCATTTGCGGCAGTCGCGCAATCAAGCCGCGATGTTCGCTGTCGGGGACGATAGTGTCGCTCATGCCTGCCTCCTAACCAACTCGTCTTCCCAGCGAAAGCCGGATGTGGTTTAGGGAGGACCATGGCTGCAACCCCCGCCTGGCCGCCCCGAAGCGCCCCGCGCCTGTTTGTGCAGGATGCGCTTTCTGCAGGCGCGTCTGTAACCATTTCCGGCAATCCAGCGCATTACCTTGCGCGCGTGATGCGCGTGAAGGAAGGGGACAGCGTGGTGTTGTGTGACGATCAGACCGGCGAATGGGCTGCGCGTGTCATTTCGACAGGCAAACGTGATGTTGACCTCCACATTGTCGAAATGCTGCGTCCGCGTGAGGATGTTCCGGATTTCACGCTTTGCGCCGCGCTGCTGAAGAAAGACCGGTTTGACATGGTGCTGGAGAAAGCGACCGAACTGGGTGTCGCCCGCATCCAGCCAGTCATCACCCGCCGATGCGTGGCGGACAAGCTCAATCTGGAGCGTGCGCGCATGGTGGTGACGGAAGCCGCCGAACAATGCGCGCGCACCGCTCTGCCTGATGTTCTGGAACCGGTGAAGCTCGACGCCTTGCTGCGCGACTGGCCTGCCAACCGCGTGCTGTTTTTCGCTGACGAATTGGGCGGAGAGCCTGCGGCAGAGCGGTTTGCCGCACATGCCCCGCCCGCCGCGCTCCTGACCGGGCCGGAGGGCGGATTCACCGACGAGGAACGCGCCGCTATCCGCAAACTGGCAGAAACCCGGGCGATCACGCTTGGCCCGCGCATATTGCGCGGCGAAACGGCAGCGCTGGCCGCCATCGCACTGTGGATGGGCACGGCGGGGGATTGGCCGAGGGACTTGTAAGTTATGCTGCCGAATTTCTCTTCCCCTGTCGGTTTGGGTTGCGTAGGGCAACGCATATGAGCACCCGCGAGGAGTCTGGGGGAGAGGACCCCTTCATCGAAAGCCGCGACCAGCTGGTCGCGCCCATGGCCGCTGGCGAAAAGCCGGCCGACCGCTGGCGTATCGGCACCGAGCACGAAAAATTCGTCTACAAGGATTACGACAAGCACGCGCCCGCTTATGACGAGCCTTGCGGCATTCGCGACCTGTTGATGGCCCTGCGCGAATTCGGCTGGGAACCGGTCGAGGAAGGCGGCAATGTCATTGCGATGCGCGGAGCGGACGGCACCGTGAGCCTGGAACCCGCAGGCCAGCTGGAATTGTCTGGCGCACCGCTGGAAAATCTCCACCAGACCTGCGCCGAAACCGACCGCCATTTGCAACAGGTAAAGGCAATTGGCGAGAAGTGCGACGTGAAGTTTCTCGGCCTTGGCATGTGGCCGGACAAGACAAGGGCAGAGCTGCCGATCATGCCCAAGGGTCGCTATGACATCATGATGCGGCACATGCCGCGCGTGGGCAATCTGGGCCTCGACATGATGCTGCGCACCTGCACCATCCAGGTCAATCTCGACTATTCGAGCGAAGCCGACATGGTGAAGAAATTCCGCGTCGGTCTGGCCTTGCAGCCACTCGCCACCGCCCTGTTTGCCAATTCTCCATTTACGGAGGGCAAGCCCAATGGCTACCTCTCCTATCGCAGCCATATCTGGTCAGACACGGACCCGCATCGCACCGGCATGCTGCCCTTCGTGTTCGAGGATGGCTTCGGCTATGAACGCTATGTCGATTACATGCTCGACGTGCCGATGTATTTCGTCTTCCGCGACGGGAAATATATCGACGCTGCGGGGCGAAGCTTCCGCGATTTTCTGAAGGGTGAACTGCCGGAGCTGCCGGGCGAACTGCCGCGCGAGAGCGACTGGTGGGATCACCTCTCCACCGCCTTCCCCGAAGTGCGGCTGAAAAGCTTCCTGGAGATGCGCGGCGCCGATGGCGGCCCGTGGAACCGCATTTGCGCCCTTCCCGCATTCTGGGTTGGCCTGCTCTATGACCAGACTGCGCTGGATGCGGCGTGGGATCTGGTAAAGGCATGGGACATGGAAGGGCGCGAGAATTTGCGCAATGAAGTGCCCCGGCTTGCGCTCGATGCCCCCCTGCCCGGCGGTGGGAAACTGTCAGACATTGCAGGCGAAGTACTGGCAATTGCACGCTCAGGCCTTGCCGCACGCGCACGGCTGAACGCTGCAGGCGACAACGAAACCGGCTTCCTCAATCCGCTTGATGAAATCGTGAAGGATGGCCGCGTCCCGGCCCAGCGCCTCCTCGATCTCTATCATGGCGAATGGGGCGAGGATGTCAGCCGGGTTTACGCAACCAAGAGCTTTTGATCATGATTGTCGTCAACGGATCATTTCGTCTGCCGCCGGATCGCATGGAACAAGCCAAGCCCGCCATGCAGCGTGTGATCGCGGCAAGCCTCGAAGAGCCGGGCTGTCTGGCCTATTCCTATGCGGTGGACATTCTCGACCCCGGCCTGGTCCGTGTGACCGAGGCGTGGGCGGATGGATCAACACTGGCCCGCCATTTTGAAACACCGCATATGCAGGCATGGAAGCAAGAGCGTGAAGCTTTCGGAATGACCGACCGCAGCATTACAATGCACGCGGTCAAACACAGCACCGATTTGTAGGCAAATCGCACCCTCTGTATCGCTTTGTATCAAAAGGTAATCCGGCGCGACGCAAGCCCCTTTGTTCATCCGGGCTTAATCCACCTAAGCCACAATTCTCCTGCTTGGTAAATATCTGAAAAATCGGGAGAATAATGATGGCCATGATCTGGCGACACCGCGGCTTTGCTGCGGCCGGAACGCTTGCGCTTGCTTTTGCCCTGACTGGCTGCGGCGGAGACGGATCAGCCACTCCGACAAACACGAACACCACCCAAACACCCACGCCTACACCGCCAGCCAGCACCAATGCTGCCGACAATGCTGTGATCCAGCAGTTCCTCCGGCTCGACCTCAATAGTCTCGCCAACTACGCTGCCCCCGCGCTGCCAGCCTATTATGACAGCACGCTGGACTCACTCGACAACACCCCGGCCAATGATCCGGTCGATGATGCGATCGCCACGCTCGGCCAGGTGCTGTTTTTCGACAAGGCGCTGAGCGTCAACAATACGACCTCCTGTGCGACCTGCCACCAGCAGGCTCTCGGTTTTGACGACAATGAGCAATTCAGCACCGGCTTTTCGGGGAGCGCCTTCACCGCGGCACATGCGATGCGGCTGGGCAATATCCGCTATTACCAGCCGGGAGAGATGTTCTGGGATCGGCGGGCAGCATCAGTGGAGGATCAGGCGACCCAACCGATCCTCAACCCTGTCGAAATGGGCTGGCAGGATTCCGGCGGAATTCCTGCATTGATCGCCAAGATGCAGGGGCTGAATTATTACCCGGTCCTGTTCCGCTTTGCCTATGGCGATGAGGCCATAACCGAAGCCCGCATTGAGCGCGCCCTTGCGCATTTCGAACGGGCGATGATATCTGCTGATAGCCGGTGGGACCGTGCCTATGCGCAGGTCTTTAACCCCAACGCCCCAAATCGCGCACTCAACGCGGCGTTCCCCGGTTTCACCACTTCGGAAGAACGCGGGAAACAATTGTTCATGACACCGCCCAATGCCGGCGGCGCCGGATGTGCGGCTTGCCATGTCCCGCCAACATTTACGCTGGCGGCCAACAGCCGCAGCAACGGGCTGGATGCGGGGGAAACCACCGTCTTCAAGGCTCCTAGCCTGAAAAGTGTCAGCCGCTCACAATTCTTCATGCACGATGGGCGCTTTACCAGCCTCGAACAGGTGGTCAGTTTCTATAATAGCGGGGTACAGGATGGCCCGGCGCTGGATAACCGGCTGCGGCAGGGTAATGCCCCGCAGCAACTGAATCTCTCCGCTGCGGACCAGCAGGCGCTGGTCGATTTCCTGCTGACGCTGGATGATGCGACGCTGGCCAGCGATACGCGCTTCAGCGATCCCTTCATCAATTGAGCAGGATCACTCGGCCGGTTGAGTTGCTACCGGCCCGCGCGGCCGCAGGCGGCGTTTGAGCGCGGTCAGCGGGCGGGTGAACAGGCCATGTTCGTCCATCCAAGCGTGATATTCGCGATATTTCGCGTCTTCCGACAGCAAATGCGCTTCCTCTGTCTTCGCGCGCCAGAAATAGATCGCGTTGACGCAAAGCAGGAAGAACGTGTTGCGGATTGCGTCCACAGCCGAACCGTTGGTCACCAGAAACGGCATGACCGAACACCACCAGAACAGGTTCTTTGAAAGATAGGCCGGATGCCGCGTGTAACGATAGGGGCCGTTGGTCAGCACGCCGCGATAGGTGAGGTTGGAAAAGCGGATACCGAATGCCACCGTCGCCCAGGCATAGATAGCCGTCAGCACCACCAGCAATCCCGCCCAGATCCACAGCAAGGCTGTATTTCCGGACAGCCAGACACCCCAGCCGGCCACATTATGTTCGTAGCTGAGCACTTCCCCGTTGCCGATAATGCCCCACACAAAGGGTGGGTAACACATCAACGCGGCCAGCCAGCCAGCCAGAAAGGGATTGCCGCTGCGAATATGTGCATCCAGCGGGCGCATGGTGACGAGGTAGCCAACCGTCCCGATCTGCACATCGATCACGAACAGCAGCGAAACCAGAAGCATGCCGATCCGCACCGGATCGCGGGAAAGCTCCGCCAGGTCCGCATTGACTATCTCGGCAAAGCCACCCGGCAGGATCGAAATCATGAAAGCGCCCAAGAACGCCTTGATAATCCATGCGCGCCAGTGCTTCTTCACTTCATCGGGATCATAGGCTTCTCGGCCCATCAGCATGGCCCCGAAATGCCAGGCATGATCGCGCG
>JAGREF010000172.1 GCA_020446665.1 Sphingomonadaceae bacterium | reverse complement strand
AGATGGCGGTGGAAACCTTCACCGGTTTCATCGACGATATGCTGGAAGCGAATATCGGCAAGGCCGGGCGCAAATATGTGCCCTATATTTTCTCGCTCTTCATGTTCATCCTGTTCGCCAATATCCTCGGCCTGTTGCCGCTGGGCGTGGTTGGCGTGCACCCCTTCACCTTCACCAGCCATTTCACCGCCACGGGCGTGCTGGCGATCATGAGCTTCCTGATCGTGCTGGTTGTGGGTTTCTGGAAGCACAAGTTCCACTTCTTCTCGCTGTTCGTGCCGCATGGTACGCCGCTGGTGATGATCCCGCTGATCTTCTGCATCGAGCTGGTGAGCTTCATGGTGCGCCCCTTCAGCCTCGGCCTGCGTCTCTTCGTTGCCATGATGGCTGGTCACGTGCTGCTGGAAGTTCTCTCCAGCTTCGTGATTGACGGCCTCAATGCCATGGCATCGGGGATTGGCCCGGTGGTCGCAATCCTCAGCTTCGTGCTGATGGTGGCTATCTGTGCGCTGGAAATTCTGGTGGCAGGCATCCAGGCTTATGTTTTTGCACTTCTCAGCTCGCTCTACATCAATGACGCTGAGAATTTGCACTAAGTTTCGTATATCAATTCAACGCTATCCTACGGGAATTTAAGGAGTTATGGAAATGGATCCTCAGGCTGCAAAGCTCATCGGCGCTGGTCTCGCTGCTATCGGTGCCGGCATGGCCGCCATCGGTGTGGGTAACGTGTTCGGCTCGTTCCTCGAATCCGCACTGCGCAATCCGGGCGCTGCTGACGGCCAGCAGGGCCGCCTGTTCATCGGCTTCGCTGCTGCTGAACTTCTCGGCCTGCTGTCGTTCGTCGTTGCGATGATCCTGATCTTCGTCGCCTGACGAATTTCAACGATCACTCTGCCGGCCGGGACAAGCCCGGCCGGACCGACCTTTTCGAACGCTTGACCGCCGGGACGTAAAACAATGCCCCAGATAGCTCAGCTGATGGAAACCTGGAGCAGCCAGATATTCTGGGTGCTGGTATTCTTCGGGCTTGTCTTCTTCATCATCGGGCGCGGCATGGTGCCCAAGGTGATGAACACAGTCGCTCAGCGCGACAACCAGATCGCTGCCGATCTCGCCGCTGCTCAGGCTGCGCGTGACAAGGCGGATGAACAGGAAGAATCCTGGCGCAAGCGTGAGAATGAAAATCGCGCACAGGCACAGGCGATTGTCGCAGAAGCCAAGGCGGCTGCTGCTGCGGAGAGCGAAAAGAAGCTCGCTGTGGCGCAGGCACGGCTCGACAAGAAGCTGGCCGAAGCGGATGAGCGGATCGCTGCCGCCCGTGGCGAAGCGCTGGGTGAAGTGGAAGCGGTCGCTGCCGAAGCGGCGCGGGACATTGTCCAGCGTGTCGCCGGGGTGAAGATCGCGGCTGCTTCGGCAAAATCTGCCGTCAAGAAGGCGATGAGCAATGTCTGAACCGGTTCTCGAATATAACGAGGCACAGGGCGATCTCGTCGAAGTCGTCGAGCATCCCGAAGCTGGTCATGGCGGCGAACATGCCGTGCCCTCCGCTTTCGGCATTGGCCCCACTGCCTGGGTCTCGCTGGCTATGCTGGTGCTGCTGGCCATCGCGTTTTTTGGCGCGAAGGTTCACAAGACCATCGCTGGCGGGCTGGACAGCAAGATCGCCGCGATCAAGCAGCAGCTCGATGAAGCCAAGGCGCTGCGCGCCGAGGCTGAGGCTCTGCGTGACGAATATGCCGCCAAGATCGCCAATGCGGAAAAAGACGCAGAGGCCATGATCGAACATGCCAAGTCAGAAGCTGGCCACATCGTGGAAAAGGCAGAAGCTGACAGCAAGGCGATGATCGAACGCCGCAAGAAGATGGCGGAAGAGAAGATCGCCGCTGCCGAGCGTAACGCAGTCGATGAAGTACGCGCCGTCGCCGTCAATGCAGCAACACTCGCTGCACGCGGTCTGATCGCCGACAAGCATGACGCGGAAGCCGACAGGAAGCTGGCAGATGAGTTGATCGCCGGTCTCTGATCACCCTGCGCACCGACGCATAACGAGAGCCCCCGCCATTGTGCGGGGGTTTTTGTTTAAAGGGCTGTGAGCGCCTGGATGGTCAAAAACTATCCTTCCCAGCCCGCAACGCCGCAAAGGTCTCCTCCGGTGTAGTGCCGCCCCAGCGAGCCCGCAGGTCAGGCGTATCGGCACGCAGGAAGGGGTTGGTGGCCAGCTCGCGGGCAAGCGGCATGGGGACGGTCCATTCCTCGCGGCTGCGCTTGTCGGCAATCTCTGCGGCGTATTCGGCCAGTGCAGCATTGTCCGGATCGGCATGCACCGCAAATTTGGCGTTCGACGCGGTATATTCATGCGCGCAATAGAGCATGGTTTCCGGCGGCAGCGCCTTGAGCCGTGAAAGGCTCGCCCAGAATTGTTCCGGCGTCCCTTCAAACATCCGCCCGCATCCCAGCGCGAAGAGAGCGTCTCCGACAAAGGCCACGCCCGCCTGTGGCAGGTGGTAGGCGATATGGCCCAGCGTGTGGCCGCCCACATCGATCACATCGGCAGTGAACGCGCCCAGCGTGGCGGTTTCACCCTGCGTCACGGCCCGGTCGAGCGGGAACATCTTCGTGACTTCCTGCGGCCCGGTGATGGTCGCGCCCGTCACCTGCTGGATCGCTTCATTGCCGCCCGCATGGTCGGGGTGCCAATGCGTGTTCCAGATCTGCGTGATGCGCCAACCCTTCGCTTCGGCCTGGCGCAGATATTCCGCGCCATCGGGTGTGTCGATGCAGGCGGTCTCGCCGCTGGCGGGATCGTGGATCAGATATCCGTAATTGTCGGACAGGCAGGGGAACTGATGGATTTCAAGCATGGGGCAACTCTACGCCGCTCCATCGCAATAGAAAAGGCCCGCCGCTCGGTTTGAGCAGCGGGCCTTTCATTTGGCTAGTACCAGGCTCCCGCGGATGCGGGAGCATGAGACAAAAGCGCTTACTCGCTCTTGCCCTTCAGCGCTTCGGCGAGGATGTCGCCGAGCGAGGCGCCGCTGTCGGACGAACCGAACTGTGCCACGGCTTCCTTCTCTTCTGCGATCTGGCGAGCCTTGATCGAGAAGTTCGGCTTCT
>JAGREF010000171.1:10968-11114 GCA_020446665.1 Sphingomonadaceae bacterium | reverse complement strand
GATGGACCGCTGGAACATCGTGGTGGGCCTCAACTATCTGCCGCATGAGACCGAGTTGGAGATCGTTTCCGCCAAGAACCCGGATACTGATCCCAAGGTGCTGGCCAGCATGATCCGCGTGGCCGATCTGACGCGGCAGGGCTTCA
>JAGREF010000171.1:0-10888 GCA_020446665.1 Sphingomonadaceae bacterium | reverse complement strand
CCTTCCGTCTCAGCTTCCTCAATAAATGCGACGAGGCAGAGCGGGTTCTGGTGGCGGAATACTACCAGCGCGTGTTCGGTGAAGACCTGCCGGAAAGCGTTGTCGCCAAGGCGTGAAGCTGCGGTTCAGGATCGCGAGCCTAAAAACACACTCGCAATGACTGTGTTGTTTGGGTAATACAGCCGCGATGGCATTTCGGGACCGACTTCCCTGGCGAAAGCATGATGCGGGTCCCGTGGACAGGGGGGCGTCGCACGCTGGCTACTATCCGCTGCACGAATCGCCCGGTTCGATCTGGGATGAACCGGGCGAATTGCGGTTCCGATCCGGCACGGCCAATCCTGCAACCGTGCCGGATTACGATGCATGGGACCGGCGGCTCGATCATGTCGAAGGGCAGATCGAACAAGAAGAACGCAAGCGGCAACGCTGGTGGCTGCCTGCCTATTGGCGGGGCAGGCGCAAACGCTGGTGGGCCGCGCGGATCGTGGCCGGGCTGCTGCTCATGTTCATCCTGCTGGTCGGTTGGCTGGCGATCACTGCGCCCTTGTCCAAGTCGCTCGAACCGATTGCCCCGGCGCAGCTGACGATCCTCGCCGCAGACGGCACACCGATTGCCCGCAACGGGGCGATTGTGGATGAACCAGTGAAAGTCGCCGATCTGCCCGACCATGTGATCGAGCCGTTTCTCGCGGTGGAGGATCGGCGTTTCTACTCGCATTGGGGCATCGACCCGCGCGGCATTGCCCGTGCACTGTGGACCAATCTCACCACCGGCCGCACACAAGGTGGCAGCACGATCACGCAGCAGCTGGCCAAGTTCACTTTCCTGACCCCCGAACAGAGCATGACGCGAAAGGCGCGCGAAGCCTTCATCGCGCTGTGGCTGGAAAGCTGGCTGACCAAGGATGAGATCCTCGAACGCTATCTCTCCAACGCCTATTTCGGTGACAATACCTACGGCCTGCGCGCCGCCAGCCTGCACTACTTCTATCGCCAGCCGGAAAAGCTGAAGCCGGAACAGGCCGCCATGCTGGCCGGTCTGGTGCAGGCCCCCTCGCGCTATGCGCCGACCAAGCATTACGACCGGGCCAGGGCACGCATGGATGAAGTGAAGATCTCGCTGGTCGATGCCGGGTACCTGACGGTCGAGGAAGCACGCGCCATGCCCTATCCCAAGGTGGATTCGCGTACCCGTAACGAGTTGCCCACAGGCACCTATTTCGCGGATTGGGCGTTACCTGCCGCGCGGCAGATCGCGGGCAATGGCTATTCGCGCCAGACCATCACCACCACGCTCGATTCCCGGCTGCAAAGGATCGCCCGCAATGTCACCGCCAATGCCCGGCTTGGCGGGGCGCAGGTGGCGCTGGTGGCGATGCGCCCCAATGGCGAGGTGGTAGCGATGATCGGAGGGAAGGATTACGCTGCATCCCCTTTCAACCGCGCGACACAGGCCAGGCGGCAGCCCGGTTCAACCTTCAAGCTGTTCGTCTATCTCGCTGCGCTGGATGAAGGGTGGGAGCCGGGCGATACAATCTCCAACCTGCCCTTCGAAGCCGGCAGCTATCGCCCCAAGAATTCAGGCGGTTCCTATTCGGACAGTATCACGCTGGAAGATGCCTTTGCCCGTTCCAGCAATGTCGCAGCGGTGCGGCTGTTCAACGAAGTGGGTGACAAGCGGGTAATCGCCATGGCGCGTTCGTTGGGAGTCACCGCGAAATTGCCGGAAGGTGACCCGAGCCTTGCGCTGGGCACTACCACCATGACGCTACTGGAACTTACCTCTGCCTATGCCGGGGTGGCGGCCAACAGCTTCCCCGTCGAACCGCGTGCTATTCCCGTGGAAGAAGCAGGCTGGTTCGACTGGATATGGGACGGGAAGAGCAGTTTTTCCTCGAGCGAGCACGACGCGATCCAGCGCATGCTGCGCACAGCAGTCAATCGCGGGACGGGCAGGGCGGCGATGCTTTCCGGCCCCAATTACGGCAAGACCGGCACCAGCCAGGACAATCGTGACGCGATTTTTGTCGGCTATGCAGGCGATCTGGTGGTCGGCGTGTGGATCGGCAATGATGATAATTCTCCGCTCAAGGGCGTGAGCGGGGGTGGGACCCCGGCGCGCATCTGGCGCGATTTCATGCGTCAGGCGCAAGGCAAGGCGAGTGGCGGCAGGGCACCAAAGCGCAAGGCTCCGGTCAATCCTACCGGGCCGGTCCAGCCGATGGATATTCCAGAGCCGGTTGTGCCGCTTGATGACAAGGGGTCAACCCTGCGGGTTCGGGATGAAGGGCTGGAAGTGTCCACCGAAGTGGAAGGGATTCCTCTGGATATCAGGCTTGATGATGGCGGGCTGTCGGTTTCGCCGCGTGAGGGCCAGACTCAACCCTGATCGGGCAGCCGGATCAGCACATTCATTACTGCTTCGGCAACCGGGCGCTGGCGGTCTTCCTGCCAGGCCTCGACCGCGATGTTGGCGCTGCGCCGGCCCAGTCGGGTCACCCGTCCGCAAGCGAATGTGTCACCCACCTTTGCCCCGCGCAGGTAATTGGTGGAAAAATTTATCGGCTTGAGCATGGCCAACTCGCCAGCTTCGCCCATGGAACGGCGTAGCGCCGCGAAACCGGCAGTTTCCATCAAGCCGGCCAATGCCCCGCCATGGAGATAGTCCGGCCGACCTTGCACCGCTGCACTGAATGGCAAGGTCAGAACCGGGGCACCGTCCAGCAGGTCGCTGGTAAATGCGATCCCGGTGGCGCGGGCATAGGGTGGAAGATCGGTCGTTTTCATCTTTTGTGGCTCACAGCAGCATGAATGTCCCGGCGACATGCGCCACCGGGTCTGCGGCATCGCCATCATGCGCAATGCCCCGGACAAAGGCGACAGAGCGGGTCAGACGATAGCATTCACCATGGCCGATGACGGTTTCCCCCTTGCGCGCCGGGCGCATGTAATCGACACGTAAATCCAGCGTCACGAGCGGACGATAGCCGCCAATACTGCGCCATGCCCCCAGAGAACAGGCCGTATCCATCAGGCTGATGATCGGTCCGGTCGCCAAGACTCCACTATCCGGGTCCCCGACCAGATCCTCTCGCCAGGGCATGCTCAGCTCGAACCAGTCCTCGCCAAAATCATGGAAGTCGCAACCAAGCCAATCGACATGGCCCAGACCGCCCATATTGGCGGCGATCATTTCCCTGAGCTTCTTGGCTTGCGGATTCATCGTGTTGGAAGAGCAGGGGAAGGGAACGATTACAATCTTTTAATTTCACGCGCAGAGGCACGCAGGCCAGCAGAGGAGAGCGGAGGATATTCTCCGCGATAGTGGGAGACATTGCAATGGACTTGCCCAAAATCGACCTGTCGAACCTGCCGGATCTTGAAACCGCCACTGGCGTTTTCGGTAGCCTTTCCGATCTGGCGAATGCCTTTTTTGACGACCGGATCGTGATGATCATGGTCTATGTCTACGATACGCTGCCCCCTCCACCGTCCGATAATGGGGTTTTCTTCTGAGGTTGGGGATGAGGATATCATCCGAACTTCGGGCGCTGCGGGCCGATCCGGCTGCGCAGCGCCAGTTGCAGGACAATGTCCAGGCGGCGAAGCGCAGCTGGCTGGGGCAAGAGCGGGTCGCGCTCATGTTCCGGGATCTGGAGCAATTCGCCAAGGGGGCAGAACTGCAGGCTTGCCCGGCGCTGGAACATGTGTTCACCGCGCCGGGTATTGCCGCGTCCGTGACAGAGGGCCTGTTGGCGGAACTGCTCCCCGCGATGCGCGCCAACAATTTCGCGCATCCGCCCTTTCCCTACCAATATTCGGATGGGCTGGCGATTATGGAGCTGGCGGCCGTCGGCAATGTTCGATTGTCGCTGATGATGCTGGAAGGCGATGCGCTGCACGAACGCGGCGAAGCGCGCAGCATCAGCTTTGCCGATTGCGAGCGCCATGAAGTGATCGTGGCGGGCAAGGCTTCGGCACGGATCGTGCGCAGGACCGGTCCTGACAATGGCCCCGCGCGGCTGGATTTCGAACCGGTCGAGCTGGTTCCGGGCGCAATCCTGTCCATTGATGGGCCATATTCTACACGGCTGGTCGATCATGTGCCGAGCAGGCTGGTAACCTTGCGCCTTACGCGGGTGCCTGTCTTGCCAGAGCCATCGCGGGAATATCGCCTGTCGGACGGTGTGCTGGTGCACCAATCTTCTGGTGACCGTGATGAAAGCCGGGCAGAACTGGCGATGGCACTGCTGGGCAAGATGGGGCGCAAGGATGCCGCTCCGGTGCTCGCGCGCATGGCGCTCTCCGGCAGCGACAATTTCCGTTGGCAAGCCATTCGTGAATGCCTGGCGCTGGATGCGGCCGAGGGATTCCGAGTGCTGACCCACGTATCGCGCGACATGGAAGATACGCTGGCGGCCCCCGCCGGGGCTCTGCGCGCGCAATTGCTGGAAAGCTACCCTCAGCTGGAGACGGTTGAATGCCCCGCATAATTGACCTCGTTGGCAGCGAGAGCTGCGACCTCACGGAATGCGTCGATGCGCTCAACGACAAGGGCTTTGATCCCTATGACGAAGATAGTTTGCACCATGCCGCCGCCTGGCTGCGCAAGCTAGGAAATAACAGGGATTTCCTGGGCGATTTGCTGGTGGACCAGCTGGCCGGGCGCGAGAATATCGGGGTGGCAACCGCCTATTCTCCGCAGGCCATCGTGCTGTCGGGCTCGGACAAGGGCTTCTTCCTGCGCGCCAATATCTGGCCGGCAGAGCAGGACTATTGCTTTCGCGCCAGCGGGGCCCAGCATTTTGCCTATGGCGCGCCGCATGACCACAATTTCAACTTCCTGACGGTCGGCTATTTCGGCCCCGGCTATGCCAGCGATTATTACGAGTTCGATTACGAGGAAGTGGCAGGTTATCGCGGGGAAAAGCCACCAAGCCTGCGCTTTGTCGAACGCAGCAACCTGCATGAAGGCAAGTTGATGCTCTATCGTGCCCATGTGGACGTGCACAGCCAGATCCCGCCGGAAAGCCTGTCTGTTTCACTTAATGTGATGGCGACTGACCACATGCAGGGCTGGCTCGACCAATATGGCTTCGATCTTGAGAATGGCGCTGTTTCGCGCATTCTCAATCCGGGCGGCAGCGAGTGTCTGCTGCGTATTGCGGTAGGCATGGGCGGCGAAGAGGCGCGCGATTTTGCCGAGCATGTGGGGCGCCATCATCCGGCAGAACGAATGCGGCTGGCGGCTTTCGAAGCGCGCAGCCTGCTCTGTGAAAGCGAGGATGCGCGCGATGCCCTGTGGCGCGAGGCCGAATTGTCGGGCAGCCGTATGCTGGAAATGGAAGCGAAAATGCGCCGCGCGAAGCTGGCGGAACTGGTAGGCTAAAACGCGCCGCCAGCCAGAGCGTCAATCGCGCCTTGCAGGATGACGGCGGCGGCGTGGCTGTCGATTTTCTCCGCCCGTTTGCGGCGGCTGGTGTCCTGTTCGATCATTGCTCGCTCTGCGCTGGCGGTGGACCAGCGTTCATCCCAGAGCAGGATTGGCAGGCCCAAAGGGGCGAGGTTGCGGGCATAGGCGCGGCTGGCCTGCGCGCGCGGGCCTTCGCTGCCATCCATGTTGCGCGGCAGGCCGATGACGATCCCGGCTACGCCACGTTCTGCCACCAGCGCTTCCAGCGCCGCCTTGTCCAGTGTGAACTTGCCGCGAGGCAAGGTCTTGCCGGGGCTGGCAAAGCGCCACCCGGCATCGCAAAAGGCTGTGCCCAGCGTCTTCGTGCCGATGTCGAGCGCCAGTAACACCCCGCCGTCAGGCAGGGCGGGGCGGAAATCGAGCGTGCTCTCCGCGATCAGGGCTTGCGCTTCCACGCGTCCACCCGGGCAGCGACATCGGCCTGCACATTCTTCCAGAACAGCGGAATGTCATAGACGTGGTAATTGTTCCCCGGCAGCACCGCCGGCCCCATTTGCGGCGGGTCGCCGATCAGCAGCAGGCCACGCTCATCACAGCGCGCAGGCACGGAGGCGGGGATCAGCTCCCCATCGGAAAGGTCGGTATTCGGCTTCAGTGTGCCAAGATTCGCATCCGCCGGGGCCTGGCCGTCAATCCCGCCGGTCAGCGGATTGGTGCACAGGATCGTGCTGGTCCCGTTCAATTCGCCATCCAGCCCTTTATAGGCGCCATAGGCTTCCAGCACCAATTGCGGTTCGGCGGGCTCGGCAAAGCTGGACCAGCTCAGGATGCAGCCTGCCTGTCCGGCATTGGCGCAGGCGGGCAGGCCCATGGCGGGCAGATCATGCTCGATAGAAAGCGGCCAGCCGATGACATAGGCAGCGGCAATGCGGTCTGCGAGCGGCGTACCCGCCACACGCTCTGCCAACAGGCGTTTGAGATGCAGCGCACCCTGGCTGTGCCCGGCCAGCACGATGGGCTGGTCCTTGTCGATACTGGCGAGGAAATAATCGAAAGCGGACAGGACATCGGCATAGGCCGCGTCGATTGACTGCTGCCCTTCCTTCTCGCTCGTCAGGAAACTGCCGAATGTGGCCTGGCGATAGCGCGGGGCCCAGATTTCGTTCGCCTGGTTAAAGGGGCTTGCCATCCCCCGGACGTAAAGCCTTGCAAGGTCTTGCGATTCCTTGTCATCCAGCGGCGCATTCCAATGGGTGCGGTTGAGATAGCTGGTGGGGTGGACAAAGAAGACAGCAAAATCCGGCACGGAATCTGCCGGGGTCGGCAACAGCCCGCGATCCCCGCGCGTGGCAGGCTGCCAGCGGGCCGGATCGCTTTCGCCAATACCGGGGCGGGAAAACCACATGGCCGGATCTTCATAGGCATTATTGGCCAGCGGTTGCTGCTCCACGAATTCCGTGGAGGGGACCATGGCGATGGCGGTCAGTTCCTTGGTCCAGATGCGCAGGGCAACCAGCACTGCGATCACAAGAATGATGCAGAATACGATGAAATAAAGGAATTTTCTGGCCATAACTCTATTCCTCGCTGGCGATTGCCGGGCGCAAAGTGCTCCATGCCCGCCCACCACGCATGGAGGTGAACCAGCTGATCGGATTCAGGCTGGTGCTGCCATCGAGCGAGAATGTGATGAATTCCGCGCGCCCGCCAATATTGGCCAGCGGCACCGGGCCTCCCAGGCCCTTTTCCCAGACTTCCGCACGGCTATCGGCAGAATGGTCGCGATTATCGCCCATCACGAACACCGCATCTTTCGGAATGGTGATTTCCTCGAAATTGTCGAGCGGCTGATCGGTATGATCAATCACGAGATAGCTTGCGCCATTGGGCAATGTTTCGCGCAGGGTAGGGGGCTCGCACATGATCTGCCCGTCAGCCTGTTTGACCTTGTAATTGAAAGGCTCGCCGGTCTGGAAATTGATCCCGAAATCGCACTGCATATTGCCGTCCACCGGAATACGCAGCGGCGGCTCGACAGCTTGCGGCACCGGCTTGCCATTGAGGATGATCTGGCCGTTGACAACAGCAATCCGGTCCCCCGGCAGGCCGACCACGCGCTTGATATAATCCTCGTCCCGTTCCGGGTGTACGGGGATCACGATATCGCCATATTCCGGGGTTGAGCCCATCACCCGCCAGTCGCCGCGCGGCAACAGGTGGAAACTGGCAGAGGCCCAGCTCCAGCCATAGGGATATTTGCTGACTACCAGCCGATCCCCCACCAGCAGGTTGGGCAGCATGGATTCAGAAGGAATGTAGAACGGCTTGGCGACGAGGGAATGGAATATCAGCACGGCGAACAGCATGATCCCCAATCCGCGGATTTCCGCGAACCAGTTCACCTTGTTCTCAACATTCTCGTCGGCTTTTTCAGTAGTCATAAGGGGCGGGCCTCGATCACCACAAAGGCCTGCGCCCATGGATGGTCGTCTGTTAGGGTGAGATGAATGACGGCCTCATGGCCATCCGGGGTCAATTCTGCAAGCCGCAAGGCAGCGCCGCCGGCCAGCGCCAGCGTTGGTGCCCCGGACGGCGCATTGACCACGCCGATATCCTTCATGAAAACGCCGCGCCTGAAGCCCGTGCCAACGGCCTTGCTATAGGCTTCCTTGGCCGCAAACCGCTTGGCATAGGTGCCTGCGATGGTGAAGGGTCGCCGCCGCGCCTTAGCGCGTTCAATGTCCGTAAACACGCGATTTTCAAACCGCTCGCCATAGCGTTCGAGCGAATTGGCAATCCGCTCGATATTGCAGAGGTCGGAGCCCATGCCGATGATCATCGCGCTTCATCCATCAATTCGCGCATCCGGCGCACGGCGGATTCCAGCCCGACAAACACCGCTTCGCCGACGAGGTAATGCCCTATATTGAGCTCTGCCAGTTCGGGAATGGCGGCGATCGGCTTCACATTGTCATAGGTCAGGCCATGCCCCGCATGCGGCTCAATCCCCATCTCGCGGGCAAGGGCGGACATGCGGGCGATGCGGGCGAGTTCTTTCGCCTCATGATCGGCATCGCCATCCAGCCCGGCATGGGCATATTCGCCCGTATGAAATTCCACCACCGGCGCACCCAGCAGGCGGGCGGCGTCAAGCTGGCGTTCTTCCGCCTCGATAAACAGGCTCACGCGGATGCCCGCATCGCGCAGCCGCGTGACGATGGGGACGAGGCGGTTATGCTGCCCGGCGGCATCCAGCCCGCCCTCGGTCGTGCGTTCCTCGCGCTTTTCGGGGACGATGCAAGCGGCATGCGGTTTATGGCGCAGCGCGATTTCCAGCATTTCCTCGGTCGCGGCCATCTCCAGATTGAGCGGCAGGTTGGTAGCGGCCTGAATGCGAGAGAGGTCTTCATCGCGAATATGGCGGCGGTCTTCGCGCAGATGGGCGGTAATTCCGTCACCGCCGACAGAGGCGACAATCGCCGCTGCTCTGACCGGGTCGGGATGATCCCCGCCGCGCGCATTGCGGATGGTCGCCACATGGTCGATATTTACGCCCAGGCGCAGTTTTCCGGTCTGGTTCATTGGCTTTCCGTGCAGGCAAGGTCTGAGAGCAGATCATAGGCGAGGCCTTGACCCGCCCAGATTGTGCCAAAATCGGTTTCCGGCGCGCGCCCCAGCAGGATCAGTGCGCGGCCCTGATCGGGCAGGATCACATGCAGCGCCTGAAACGCGCCAATGCCGCCGCGCCGTTCAACGATCCGCTGCGGCGCCTTGCAGCCATTGAGCGGCGCATCATAGACCCATTGGCCCAGGGCCATGAAGCCAAGCTGAGGATCGCCGCGCCACATTTCGGCCTGTGCCTCTTCGCCCAGCAGCCTTCCCTGCATCAGCGCGAGTGAGAAGCGCAGCATGTCTTCTGCATTGCCGGTGATCGCAGCGGAAGTGCCATACCCGGCGAGTCCTTCAGGCTGCGCCGGGTCGGGCGCGTCCAGCGGGCTGACTAGGCGCGCCGTCTTCATCCGCGCAGGCAGGAAGATATAGTCTGCCAGCAGACGATCCATCTCTTCGCCGGTCACAGCCTCCAGCACCGCGCCCAGCACGATATAGTCACAATTATTATAGGCCCAGCCCTGTGCGGGCGGAGCGGCACGGTCGGTCAGGCACCATTGCGCTGCCGCCGGGCGGGAAAGGCCGGAGCGGTAGAAGCTGGTATCATCACCATCCGTCCCCTCCGGATTGCGCAGGCCAGCGCGGTGCTGCAGCAATTCGCGAATGGTCGGGGAAGGGGTATCACCCGCAGGGGGCAAAGGGAGATAGGTGATCACCGGGGCATCGAGCGTGATGCGCCCGCGCTCCACCTGCTGCATCACCATGGTGGCAATCACCTGCTTGGTGACGGATGCCCAGGGTAAAGGGGCAGGCCCGCCCTCTGATGTGAAGAGCAGGCGCTGCGTCCCGTCCCGGTTGAGCAGGGCAATCCCGATTTCGCCGGAAAACCCGGCATCGCGCGCGCCAAAGGCGACGGCGTTGAAGCTGTCTTGCGCCGGATCGCTGAATGGCTCGCTCTGGTCTACCGGCTGGTCTGCCTGCGCCAGCACCGGCTGCGCCGCACAGGCAGCGAAGATCAGGCACAGGCGCAGGGCCAGCTTCAAGCCTTGCGGCTCCCCGGCTTGGTCACCGGCACGGCGGCCAGATCGGCGGGCACTTCATCATCGGCATAGGTGGGGAAATTGATCTGAACCAGCGGGAAGAAGGGCACCCCGAGGTTGGCCTCGCCGCCCGAACGATCAACCAGCGCCACTTCTGCCAGCACTTCGCCGCCATCGCGCTCCACCGCTTCGATCGCTTCGCGGCTGGAAAGGCCGGTGGTGACCACATCTTCCACCATCAGCACCTTGTCGCCTGGCTCCAGCCGGAAACCGCGGCGGAATTCGAATATGCCGGTTGGTCGTTCGAGGAAGATGGCTTCCTTGCCCAGGGCGCGGCCCATTTCATGGCCGATAATCAGGCCGCCCATGGCCGGGGACACGACCCGGGTGATCTCGCTGCGCAATTCGCGCGGCAGCTTCTGGGCGAGAGCAAAGGCCAGCCGCCCGGCGCGTTCCGGGTCCATCAATACGCGCGCACATTGCATGTAATAGGCGCTGTGCCGGCCAGAGGAGAGCTTGAAATGCCCCTCCAGCAATGCCTCGCAATTGCGGAATTCACTCAGCACTTCTTCTTCTGTCATCGGGGCCTTCCGGTTGTGGGATAGGCCGGGTGTCGCAAAGCACGTTGTCCCGGCTGTCGAAAAAACTCCCTAGAAGCGCTTGAGGCATCGGGCAAGCATGCGTATAGGCCCGCCAGATATGGGCCTACGAAGGCTCAATGGGGGGCTGCCTGTGCAGCCATGGCAGAAAGAAGAGCGGAAAGCGTCGAGCAGATGAATTTCGGTGAACATACACGTCGCGTAACGCGGATGATGACGGTCCT
>JAGREF010000170.1:5957-9243 GCA_020446665.1 Sphingomonadaceae bacterium | reverse complement strand
CGCTGGGCAAAGTCGAGCAGCGCCATCACCGCCGATTTCTGGCGGCCTTCGGGATATTTGGCGATCGCCTTGTCAGCCTTCGCCTTCCATTCGGGCGAAAACTCGAAAGCGCCCCAGCGGGCACGCAATTCCGGCGTATCGGGTGCGAGATGACGGTCAGCCACGCGCCAGCCTCCGTTCGAGATAACGACCTGCATAGAGGCCAATGACAGCCGCAAAGGCCGTGGAGAGAACTTCCTTGACGCTCACCGCGCCATGGAATGCAAAGCTGTAAGCCGCCACCGCCGAAGCGAAGGCCGCGAAAGCTGCGATGATGATGAGGAGCTCGCGGAGGATCATTATTTGCCCCCCTCCACGCTGCGCCGGGCGTTCCGGAGTATGGCATCACAATCGGAGCCGCCCCCGCGTGGACCCTCATAATACCAGTTAACGCCAAAGTTGCCGCTAGCGCGCGACCAAGCGCATCCGGTTTCCGTGTCGAGCAGATACAGCGTGCCGTCATGATCGCGCAGGATGAAGCGGCCTTCGTCCCGTGCGCCCCGCTCACCGCGATACAGTGGACCGCGCTCGACGCCGCGAACTCCCTCTACCGGGCGCTGCTGCGCCTGTGTAGGCGCGGACAGGGCCAGCGCGAGAACAAGGCCGGAAGCGATACCCTTCACCGGTCACACTCCCCGAACACCACGTCGATCGCGCCGAGGATGGCGGTTGCGTCGGGCAGCATGTGGCCTTTGCACATGAAGTCCATCGCCTGCAGGTGGCTGAAGGCGGTCGGGCGGATCTTGCAGCGATAGGGTTTGTTGCTGCCGTCGCTGACGAGATAGACGCCGAATTCGCCCTTGGGGCTTTCCGTCGCCACGTAGACTTCGCCCGCGGGGACGTGGAAGCCCTCTGTATAGAGCTTGAAGTGGTGAATCAGCGCTTCCATGCTCTGCTTCATCTCGCCGCGCTTGGGCGGGGAGACCTTGCCATCGGTGCTGGCAATCGGCCCTTCGGGCATTTCCGCCACGCATTGGCGGATGATCTTCGCGCTTTCGTAGACTTCCTTCACGCGCACCATGAAACGGTCATAACAGTCCGAATTGGTGCCGACGGGAATGTCGAAATCCATCCGGTCATAGACGTCATAGGGCTGGCTCTTGCGGATATCCCACGGGATGCCCGCCGCGCGGATCATCGGGCCGGAGAAGCCCCAGGCAATCGCGTCTTCCTTGTTCACATGGGCAATATCGACATTGCGCTGTTTGAAGATGCGGTTGTCCACCACCAGCTTCATCGCATCGCCGAACAGTTCGGGCAGTCGGCCCGCGCACCATTCGTCAATATCGGTCAGCAGCTTCAGCGGAACATCCTGATGCACACCGCCGGGGCGGAACCAGGCGCTGTGCATACGCGCACCGCTGGCGCGTTCGAAGAAGTTGAGGCAATCCTCGCGCACTTCGAACATCCACAGGTTTGGCGTCATGGCGCCAACATCCATCACATGGCTGCCGAGGTTGAGCATGTGGTTGCAGATGCGGGTCAGCTCCGCAAACAGCACGCGCAGATATTGCGCACGTTCGGGAACTTCGATGTTGAGCAGCTTTTCAACCGCCAGGACATAGGAATATTCCATCCCCAGCGGGCTGCAGTAATCGAGCCGGTCAAAATAAGGCAGTGCCTGCAGATAGGTCTTGTGTTCAATCAGCTTTTCCGTGCCGCGATGCAGCAGGCCGACATGCGGGTCGATCCGTTCGATGATTTCGCCGTCCAGCTCCATCACCATGCGCAGCACGCCGTGCGCTGCCGGGTGCTGCGGCCCGAAATTAATCGTGTAGTTGGAGATGACCTCATCGCCGGTGGTCGGCGCTTCATCGATCTGCAATCCGCTCATGACTTGCACGTCCATGTTCCGGAGGGGTAGCGGCGCTGCCCCGCGCCACTGGTAATGACGAGTTCCGCCGGCCAGCGCCGCTCGCCCTGAAGCTCTTCGGGCATACCGGCTGCGCGATATACCTCTACCTTATATTCGCCATCGGTGACTGTGGGGCCGGATTCGACCACCTGCCTGCCGCCAAGGTCCGTGCCGGGCATGACCCGTTCCACCCCGTCAAGCATCACCACGGCCCGGCCTGCCTTGTCCGTGCTGGCCGCTGCACCGGCAAGAAACACGGTCTGCCCGCCCTGTTCGAAACGGCAACCGCCATCGACCTTGCCCAGCAAGAGCGGCGCACGACCGGAGACCGGCGCAAGCTTTTCAGGCGGCAGGGAAGTCCCGGTGGGCTGCACCGAAGGCGCCAGACCATTGGCCGGGTTCACAGCCACCTTTGCAGGCTGATTGATCTGCGCGGCAAATTCTTCTGCCGTGGAACCGGGAGGGGGCGATGCCTCTTCCTGTTGCACAGGCGTGCACTGGCACCCGGTCACAAGACCGAGTGCAGCAACCGGAGCGAGCCGGGCATAGGGGCGGATCGCCGCCATCATGCCTTGGCGTCTCCTTCGCCCTCTGCCTTCTCATCGCCGGGCAGGATGTATTCCGCGCCTTCCCACGGGCTCATGAAATCGAACTGGCGCAAATCCTGGGCCAGTTCCACCTCTTCATAAACCACGCGCTTTTCTTCCTCGGAATAACGCAGTTCCTGATAGCCGGTGAGCGGGAAATCCTTGCGGAATGGGTGCCCTTCGAAACCGTAATCGGTGAGGATGCGGCGCAGGTCCGTGTTGCCGTCAAACACCACGCCATACATGTCGAACACTTCGCGTTCGAGCCAGCCGGCGTTGGGCCAGAGCCGCGTCGCAGTGGGGACCGGCGTTGCCTCGTCTGTGCTGACTTTCACGATGACGCGATGGTTCCTGGTAACTGACAGAAGGCAGTAATTGACCTCGAATCGTTCGGCCCGCTGGGGATAATCCACCCCGGCGATTTCCATCAGCTGCTGATATTCGTGTTCGTCACGCAGCAGGCGCAGCGCATCTTCAAGCGCTTCGCGTTTGACGGTCAGCAGAATTTCACCATGCGCTTCGTGCGCGTCCGGACACATCGCGCCCAGCGCTTCGCCAAGAGTTTGCGCAATGCCCGCAAGCACCGCGAATTTGGGGGCGGAATGGAGCACGGCAGCCATCAGCGTTCAATCGTCCCGACGCGGCGGATCTTCCGCTGCAATTGCATCACGCCGTAAAGCAGCGCTTCTGCCGTGGGCGGGCAGCCGGGGATATAGATGTCCACCGGCACGATCCGGTCACAACCGCGCACCACGGAATAGCTGTAATGGTAGTAACCGCCGCCATTGGCGCAGCTTCCCATGGA
>JAGREF010000170.1:5436-5920 GCA_020446665.1 Sphingomonadaceae bacterium | reverse complement strand
TTGCGCAGCGCCGGGGCCATCTTGTTGCACAGCGTGCCGGCCACGATCATCACGTCGCTCTGGCGCGGGGAGGCGCGCGGGGCGACGCCGAACCGCTCCAGATCATAACGCGGCATGTTGACGTGAATCATCTCCACCGCACAGCAGGCCAGGCCAAAGGTCATCCACCACAGGCTGCCGGTGCGGGCCCACTGGAACAGTTCCTCGGTGCTGGTGACGAGGAAACCCTTGTCATGCACTTCAGTGGACAGCGAATTGAAGAAATCCTGATCCGGCTGGCGAAGCTCGCCGCCCTGCGCAGCGGCCGGAAGCGCCTCGTTCACTCCCATTCCAGCGCCCCTTTCTTCCATGCGTAAATATAACCGATCACCAGTTCGCCCAGAAAGATCATCATGGTGATCCAGCCCGGCCAGCCAGTGATGTCCAGGCTGACCGCCCAGGGAAACAGAAAGGCCGCCTCAAGGTCGAAGATGATGAACAGGAT
>JAGREF010000170.1:0-5431 GCA_020446665.1 Sphingomonadaceae bacterium | reverse complement strand
AGATAGAAGCGCACGTCGAACTGGCTGCGCGGATCCTCAAACGCGGGAAATCCGCATTCATACTCGCTCAGCTTTTCCGCATCCGGCTTGTGCGCACCGGTCAGCCGGGCAACGCCCATGGGCAGGAAGACAAAGGCCGCCGAAAGGGCGAGCGCAATGCCCATGAAGATCAGGATGGGCAGATATTGTGACAGGTCGACCAAGGGTTTGACTCGGTTGGTTCCACGGATTGGCCCGCCCTAGTCGCGGGGCTTGGCCTGCGCAAGGGGGTGGCGGGCTTTTCGACGAAATGCCGGATTTTGAACATGCGCACTTGATTTTGGTGGCCAGTCTTGCCTACGCGAACAATCGCAACGGGCGAATGCTCGCCCCCACCCCCAGTCGATCAGCGAAAGACAGATGCGATGCCTCATTTTTCCGCCAGCGATCCCGTAGTGATCCTCTCCTATGCCCGCACGCCGATGGGCGGAATGCAGGGCGTGTTTTCTGACGTCGCCGCAACCGACCTGGGCGCCACGGCGGTCAAATCGGCGGTTGAACGGGCCGGGATCGAGGGTGGGGACATCGATCGCATCTATATGGGCTGCGTCCTGCCTGCCGGGCTCGGCCAGGCCCCTGCCCGCCAGGCCGCTATCAAGGCCGGTCTGCCCAAGTCGGTCCAGGCGACCACAGTCAACAAGGTGTGCGGATCGGGCATGCAGACGGTGATCATGGGTGCCGAAGCGCTCGCCAGCGGCACGGTCGACATGGTGGTGGCCGGCGGCATGGAGAGCATGACGAATGCCCCCTATCTCCTGAAAAAACATCGCACCGGTGCGCGTATCGGCCATGACACGGCATACGACCACATGTTCCTCGACGGTCTGGAGGATGCGTATGACGCAGGGCGCGCGATGGGCACTTTCGCGCAAGACACGGCCAATGAATATCAGCTGACCCGCGAAGCGCAGGATGATTACGCCATCGAATCGCTGCGCCGCGCCAACGCGGCCATCGGCGGCGGGGCCTTTGCCGATGAAATCGTGCCGGTTACGGTCGTCAGCCGCGCTGGCGAAACGATTGTGGATACGGACGAACAGCCCGGCAAGGGCCGCCCTGACAAGATTCCGACCTTGCGCGCCGCCTTCGCAAAGGACGGCACCATCACTGCTGCATCATCCTCCTCGATTTCGGATGGCGCGGCGGCAGTCGTCGTCACACGCGAAAGTGTCGCCAAGGCCAGGGGGCTAGCTCCCGTCGCGCGGGTCGTGGCGATGGCCGCTCATGCCCAGGAACCCAAGGATTTCACCACGGCTCCGGTCGGTGCGGTCAACAAGCTGCTGGAAAAGGCGGGTTGGACGATTGACGATGTCGACCTGTTCGAAGTGAACGAAGCCTTCGCCTGCGTCGCCATGTTTGCGATGAAAGACCTCGGCATCCCGCACGAAAAGATCAATGTGAATGGCGGCGCGACCGCTCTGGGTCATCCGATCGGTGCGTCAGGTACGCGAATCATCGTGACCCTGCTCAATGCGCTGAAGCAGCAGGGCAAGAAGCGCGGTGTCGCCAGCCTTTGCATCGGCGGGGGTGAAGCAACAGCAGTTGCGGTCGAACTGGTCTGAGCTAGCCGGGGCCGGCAATCAGGGATTGCCGGCCCCCCACAGACGGTCCTGCGGTGCCCAACCGACCCGTCCCCCGACATCGAAGCGGCACCAGCCCGATTCGCACTGACCCAGCTTGCCAACCACACCGGGGGCCGCTTTCCACAGCAGGCGTCCGCTCTCCTCGCCGGTTTCCCGTAACGGAGCAGGTTCCTTGCCGGAAACAATCGCGGTACGGCTGCGCGTGAGAAAGCGCGCAACCACCCAGCCCCTGTCCCCGTCCGGGTCTTCGACCAGTCGCCAGCCTTCCTTGCGCCGCAGCACCCTGAGCGGCAGGTCTGCGCGCCGGAAAACCCAGGCAATATGATAGGTGGGACTTGGCCCGACGCGCATGTTGAGTTCATCCACCCGGATCGACGCCCAATAAGGCACATCGGCATCCTGCGCGGCAACCGGGGCAGCCATTCCGGAAATCGTCACAAGGATCGCGATTGCACAGCGTTTGAGCATGGGCTGCGCATAGCGCCTGCGCACGCTGGACTTCAACCCGGCTTCGCGGATTTCCCGCAACTCGCGCTTGACCGCCAGCCAATCCAGCGCCAAGCGATGAAGCCATGACCGTGGTCTCTGACAGCAGGTTCGCGCACCGCCCTCATGGGCGCCCCAAGGTAGTGGTGACGCGGCATCTTCTGCCCTCCGTCGAAGCGCGGATGAGCGAATTGTTCGACGTTGTGCTCAATCCGGAAGATCGCCCTCTGTCGCAGGATGAAATCATCGCCGCGATGCAGGATTGCGATGTACTGGTTCCCACGGTCACTGATCGGATCGATGCACATATGATCGCAAATGCCGGGGACCGGCTGGGCCTGATCGCCAATTTCGGAGCGGGCACCGAACATATCGATCTGGCCGCCGCTTACCGCCGCAAGATCATCGTCACTAACACGCCTGGCGTGTTCACGGATGACACCGCTGACCTCACAATGGCGCTGATCATCGGCACCCCGCGCCGCCTGCGCGAAGGGGTGGCACTGGTTCGCCGCAATGAATGGACAGGCTGGGCACCCTCTGCGTTGCTCGGTCGCCAAATCGGCGGCAAGGTGCTGGGCATCGTTGGCATGGGGCGGATCGGCCAGGCGGTGGCGCAGCGGGCCCGCGCCTTCGGGCTGAAGATCATTTACCACAACCGCCACCCGCTGCCCGCCGCAGTCGAAAACATGCATGGCGCTGAATTTGTCCAGGAACTGGACGAACTGATCGCCCGGTGCGACATTCTGACACTGCATTGCCCGTTGACGAAGGACACGCGCCAACTGATCGACGCACGGCGGATCAGGTTGATGAAACCCGGCTCATGCCTCGTCAACACCGCCCGGGCAGACCTGCTCGATCATGAAGCTCTCATCGAAGCGCTGCACAAGGGCGCATTGATCGGCGCCGGGCTTGACGTGTTCCCTGATGAACCTTCGGTCGATCCGCGCCTGCTCGCTCACCCCAACGTCATGACCACGCCGCATATCGGAAGCGCCACGGTGGAAGGGCGCGAAGCATCAGGCGAAAAAGTCATCGCCAATATCCGCTTCTGGGCGGACGGCCACCGCCCGCCCGACCAGGTGCTGGAAGGCCTCGTCTGAATCGTACAGCGGGCTTGTCCTTAGCGGCAATCCTGTCCTAGAGAGCGGGCAATATCAGGGGGCATCCGTGCCCCGGGGGAGAGGGAAAATCATGCTTCGCACCATCCTGCGCGCATCTGCGGTGTTTGCCGCAACCGTGCCAGTCGCTGCCATTGCCCAGGATCCGCTTGCCGCCGTAAGCGACAGCGGCGACACCGCGTGGATTCTGATATCGGCTGCGCTGGTGCTGCTGATGACACTGCCCGGACTGGGCCTGTTCTATGGCGGCCTGGTGCGCGCCAAGAGCTTCCTCTCCGTTTTTGTACAATGCGGGGCAATCGCCGCGATTGCATCACTGCTGTGGATCGTGGTGGGCTACACGCTCGCTTTCGGAGCGGTCTCAAATGGCTGGCTGGGCGGCGGCAATGCGCTGATGCTATCGAATCTGGGCAATGTGCGCGAAGGCACCACCCTGCCGGAAAGCACCTTCGCGCTGTTCCAGCTCACGTTTGCCGCGATCACCCCCGCGCTGATGGTTGGGGCGTGGGTCGATCGCGCGCGGTTCGGCTGGGTGATCGGTTTCTGCGCGCTTTGGGGTGTCGTGGTCTATGCGCCTGTGGCGCACTGGGTATGGGGTGGCGGCTGGCTGGCCACACGCTTCGGCGTGCTCGATTTCGCGGGCGGGATCGTGGTTCATACCACCGCGGGCGTTTCCGCGCTGGTTGTCGCCCTGCTACTCGGGCGCCGCAACGGTTTTCCCAAAACCCTGATGCTGCCGCATGCACCCGCCCTGACAATGCTGGGCGCTGTATTGCTTTGGGTTGGCTGGTTCGGCTTCAACGGCGGTTCGGCTTTTGCCGCAACCGATGATGCGTCCAGCGCCATCCTTAACACTCATGCCGCAGCGAGCGCAGCGGCACTGATGTGGATCCTCATCGAACGCTTCGCCGTGGGCAAGCCGACCAGCGTAGGCTTCGCAACCGGCGCCATCGCCGGTCTTGCGACGGTGACCCCGGCAGCAGGCTTCATTTCCCCGGGTGCCGCCATACTCTTTGGCATCGTGGCTGCCGTGATCTGCTACGTCGCGATCCAGCTGGTGAAACAGCGCTGGCACATTGACGATTCGCTGGATGTGTTCGCGGTTCATGGCATGGGCGGGATCACCGGCTCTATCCTGCTGGGCCTGTTCCTGTCACCGTCGCTCGGCGGTACGGGGTACGCGGAGGGTATGGGGATGAGCAGCCAGCTGATGGGTCAGCTGCTCGCCGTCGGCTTCGTCGCACTCTGGTCAGCGGTGGCCACGGCTATTCTGGCGCTGGCTGTTTCCCTGCTGTTCCCTATGCGGGTGAGCGAGGACGAGGAACGCGAAGGCTTGGACATCACCAGCCATGGCGAACGCGCCTGGGAACTGGACTGAGGCCAAATGGGGAGCGGGCAACGCCGCGCCCGCTCTCCCCCTCAATCCCCGGTCAGGATACGGTCAACCAGTTCCTTCACGCTGGGTGTGTAATTGTTGGAATAGAACGGGTCCTGCTTGAAGCGGTATGCCGCATGGCCCGCAAAGGCCAAATTCTTGTTCACATCGCCGCCATGGGCAATGTCCTGCAGCGTCTTCTGAATACAGAAGCTGCGTGGATCGGCGAGCCGCCCGGTCGTGTAATCGTCATGATCCTTCCATGACGAAAAGCCGCAATGCGACAGGCAACCCATGCAATCTGCCTGATCCTTGCGGATTTCAGCGCGTTCGGCAGCGCTGACGAAGACCAGCGTATCATCAGGCGTTTTCAGCGCATTGTCATGCCCCTGTGCCGCCCAGCTTCGCGCCCGTTCGCGGTCAGCCGCAGTAACCCAGAAGTTCTTGCCTTTTACCCCCACGTCGAGCTGGACGGTATGTTCGCCAGCCTCGACCTTTGAATAGGGAATTTGCCGTTCGGAACGGGCCTCGAGACTGCGCAGGAACGGATTGCGCACCGCTGAACTGTAAAAGCCGGTGGGCGAGAAACGGTGCAGCAGCACGTCGCCAGGCTCCAGATTGCGCAGCATATCCTTCCAGCCTTGCGGAATGGGGCTTTCCTGCGTGAGCAAGGGCCGTGTGCCGAACTGAAAGACGATCTGCCCCAGTTCCGGATTGCCAATCCAGTCTTCCCATTCCCGCAGGAACCAGACCCCGCCAGCCATCACAATGGGGACATTGTCAGATATGCCTTCCGCCCGCATCGTGTCGCGCAGCGCCTTGAC
>JAGREF010000169.1 GCA_020446665.1 Sphingomonadaceae bacterium | reverse complement strand
ATGGGCATGGCCGATGTGGCAACCGTGCTGTGGTCGAAATATCTGAAATTCGATCCTTCTGCCCCTGACTGGTCGGATCGTGACCGTTTCGTCTTGTCGGCGGGCCATGGATCGATGCTGATCTATTCGCTGCTGCACCTGTCTGGCTACGCATCGCCGACCATGGAAGATATCCGCAATTTCCGCCAGTTGGGCAGCGTCTGTGCCGGGCACCCGGAAAATTTCCTGATCCCCGGCGTTGAATGCACCACCGGCCCGCTGGGTCAGGGGCTGGCCATGGCGGTCGGCATGGCAATGGCGGAACGGCATCTGAATGCCAATTTCGGCGATGATCTGGTCGATCACCGCACCTGGGTGATTGCGGGCGATGGCTGCCTGATGGAAGGGATCAATCACGAAGCGATTGGCCTTGCCGGGCATTTGAAGCTGGGCCGCATGATTGTGCTGTGGGACGATAACCGTATTACCATCGACGGCGACACGGACCTTTCCACCAGCGAAAACATCCGCGCCCGTTATGAAGCGACAGGCTGGCATGTGGTCGAATGCGACGGGCATGACTTTGCTGACATCGACAGGGCCATTGGCGAAGCGCTTGCGGATGAGCGGCCTTCGCTGGTTGCCTGCCGCACGGTGATCGGCAAGGGCGCGCCCAACAAGCAGGGCGGCCATAGCGTCCATGGCGCTCCGCTGGGGGCAGATGAAATTGCTGCTGCGCGTGAATATCTGGGTTGGGAATCGGCCCCGTTCGAAGTTCCGGCGGACATCCTCTCTGACTGGCGGTCTACCGGCGAGCATGGCGCAGCTGCCCATGCCGAGTGGACAGCGCGCGCTGCCAGTGCAGAGGGCGCAGAGGAACTGGCCCGCCGCATGGCTGGCGAGCTTCCCGCTGGGGATGAAGCGTTCAAGGCCTATGTCGATACGCTGATTGCCGACAAGCCCAAGGTTGCGACGCGTAAGGCGAGCCAGATGGCGCTGGAAGCGCTGACGGCGGCGCTGCCCGATCTGGTTGGCGGGTCAGCTGACCTCACTGGCTCCAACCTCACCAATACCAAGAGCACAGCGCCGTTCAGCGCCGATGATTACAGCGGCCGCCATGTCTATTACGGCATCCGCGAATTCGGCATGGCCGCCGCGATGAATGGCATGGCGCTGCATGGTGGCATCATCCCTTATGGCGGGACATTCCTTGTCTTCTCTGACTATTGCCGCAACGCCATTCGCATGTCGGCGCTGCAGCATGTCCGCGCGGTCTATGTGATGACGCATGACAGCATTGGCCTTGGCGAAGACGGGCCGACTCACCAGCCGGTGGAACATGTCATGTCGCTGCGCATGATCCCGAATTTGCTGGTCTTCCGTCCCGCCGATGCGCTGGAAACGGCGGAAGCATGGGCGCTGTCGATCAAGCAGGCGAACCGTCCGTCAGTGCTGGCTCTCTCGCGCCAGAACCTGCCGGCTGTACGTGCTGATAGCGAGATGAAGTCCGCGAAAGGGGCCTATCGTCTTGAAGCAGCAGGTGCAGACCGCAAGGTGGTGCTGGTCGCCACTGGTTCCGAAGTCGAACTGGCGCTGAATGTTCGTGATGCGCTGGAGGCACAGGGGATCGGGGCAGATGTTGTCTCCATGCCCTGCGCCGAATTGTTTGACGAACAGGATGCCGCCTATCGGGCCGATCTGTTGCCTGCCGATGTGCTCAAGGTTTCGATTGAAGCCGGTGTCACCATGGGCTGGGAACGCTATACGGGCAGCGGCGGCATCAATATCGGCATGAATTCATTCGGTGCCTCGGCACCGGCCAATGTCCTGTTCGATCATTTCGGCTTCACCGTCGAAAAGATCGTCCCGCAAATCCTCGAAAAACTAAGCTAAACGCAGGAGTTCTAATTATGGCGACCAAGGTTGCAATCAACGGTTTCGGACGTATCGG
>JAGREF010000168.1 GCA_020446665.1 Sphingomonadaceae bacterium | reverse complement strand
GCCATGGTGAAGGTCTTGCCCGAACCCGTCACGCCCAGCAGCACCTGCGTCTGTTCGCCGTCCTGCGCTGCCTGCACCAGTTCGGCAATCGCGGTGGGCTGGTCACCCGCGGGCTCGTAGTCGGAGACGAGCTTGAACGGCTTGCCCGGTTCCACCTTCTCCGGCCGCGCGGGGCGGTGGGGGACGAATTGCCCCGAGGTATCGGGCTCTTCCAGCCCCTTGCGGATCACGAGTTCGGCCATGGGCAAGGGATATGGGCGCGGTGGAACGAAATGGCAACGCGGTTTGCCGGGAGGAACTACATTCGCGCGGTTGGCACTTTGCCAAGCACTTGTTATCCTGCTTCCATTCCGGTGCGGCTATGGGTCGCGCCACTTCCAATGGGGGAATTTGCAATGCGTTTGATCCACACCCTGCCGCTCGGCCTTGCGCCGCTGGCCCTCGGCCTGGCGCTGACTGCCTGCGGTGACAGCACGACGGTGGCCGATGCCAGCGATCCCGAATCGGTGGCCGATGCCGCCGCCAACCTGGTGCGCCCGCAGGCGGGGCAGTATCGCCAGACCGGCGAACTGGTGGACTTCACGATCGAGGGCATCTCGCCCGAAATCACCGCGCAGATCCGCGAAGGCGCGGCGCGCGGCGTGACCGAGGCGCAGACCTACTGCATCACCCAGGAACAGGCCGACGCCGGGTTCGAGGACATGGTGCGCGAGATGAACAGCCGGGGCGACGATTCGTGCCAGTTCAGCTCGTTCGAGGCGAGCGCGAACACGCTGAACGCCACCATGACCTGCGGCACGCAGGGCCAGGGGCAGATGACCATGAACCTCAACGGCACTATTGCCGAAACCACGCAGGACATGACCATGACCATGGATGGCGCCAGCCCCATGGGTTCGGGCGCGATGCACATGGTGGTGCGCACCCATTCCGAACGGATCGGTGACTGCCCCGGCTGATCGGCCTGGCGATGATCGTTGGCACCGTGGCGGGCGCCTGATAGCCTGCCACGGCTGAGGCGCTGCCGCTTGCCGCGCCGCGAATGAGGGGGATTGAAAATGCGCCTTGTCCTTGCATTGCCGCTGGCCCTGGGCCTGTCGCTGGCCGCCTGCGGCGATTCCGCCACCCAGGTGGTCGATCCCAACGATCCTGCCGCCGTGGCCGATGCCATGGCCAGCCTGCCCAATCCCGAACCGGGCCAGTATCGCATCACCGGCGAGCTGACCGAGTTCACCGCGCCCGGCGTCCCGACCGAGGAGATGGACGAAGCACGCGGGTTCATGTCTGCGCTGTTTGCCGAACCGCAGCTGCAATGCCTGACGGCCGAACAGGCGGCCGAAGGCTACCAGAACTTCGTCGGCGGCATGGGGCGCGACAACGACGCCTGCCAGATGCAGAGTTTCTCCACCACGGCCAGCACCTTCAGCGCGCAGATGACCTGCGGCGGCGACAGCGCGAACTCGGGCACGATGAGCTACGAAGGCGAAGTCACCGGCACCACCATGCACATGACCATGACGGTCGATGGCAACGATCCCGGCATGGGCCAGATGCACATGGTGGTGCGCATGACGTCCGAACGGGTGGGCGACTGCCCGGCCTAGCCGGCCTCTGCCTCCCCCGCCGCAGGACGCACCAAAATGGGACGCTGGGCCGGAAAGCCCTGCGTTAACCATGCCTTGCAATTGGCAGGGCGCAGGCCGCTTGGTATTCCCGTGGCCAATATGCGGCGGGGTCTGCCCGCCAAGCCATGACGGGGAATGACCATGCGCCTCACCTTCACCCTGCCGCTGCTGGCCGCCATGGCGCTTGCCGCCTGTGGTGACGATACCGACGCCGACTTGGCCGACGGCGCACTGTCCACCGACGAGGTGATGCCCGAGATCAGCGATAATGGCGTGATGCCGCAGCCGGGCGAATATTCGACCAGCTTCGAACTCGTCTCGTTCGAAGTGCCGGGCGCCACCAGCGTCGACATGGACGCGCTGCGCCGCGAATTTGCCGATGGCGCGGGCGAACAGACCAGCTTCTGTGTCACCGATGCCATGGACCGCGCGGCATGGATTTCGGCCATGACCGACAACAGCTGCACCGTGCAGCGCCTCAATGCCGATGGCGACCAGCTTGACCTGGCGATGACCTGCGATGCCGAGGAAGGCCCGCAGGGGACCATCACCCTCACCGGTACGCAGGGCGAAACCGCCAGCAATCTGGAAATGCGCTGGACCCAGCCGATCCCCAGCCACGGCGAAGCCAATGTGGTGGCCCGGCTGGCCAGCGAACGCACTGGCGATTGCAGCTAGGCGTGCTAATCCTGCGGCGATGAAATCGCTTCGCCGCATCGCCGCCGCCAGCCTGCTGATCACCGCCAGCGCCGCGCTGGCGCAGGACAAGCCGCTGCTGTTCGAGGACGTGCCGCCGCCGCTGCCTTACGATGGCGACGAATTCGTCGCAGCCGATGCCTCGGTGGACAGTGCTGTGGGTACGCCGTGGCCCTGGCCCGATTTCATGCAGGTTGCGCCTCAGCCGGGCCTCTACCGCACCAAGCTGGCGCTGATCGCCTTCGACATGCCGGGGAACGACCTGCTCGACGGCTTCGACATCGGTGACCTGATCCGCGACCAGTTTCCCGAAGTCCACGAATTCTGCGTGCACGGTGACGAGGAGCCTGCCGACTGGCTCAACGAAGTCACCTCCGGGGATTGCGGGGAGGCGCAGATCAGCGTCGATGGCGATCGCTTCAGCGCCACCAACCAGTGCAGTACCCCTGATGGATTGAGCACCAGCTTCGCGCTCGACGGCCAGGTTGCCGAAACCCGGTCGCGCATAGATTTCCGGTTCACCTCGCAGGAAGAGGGCGGGGCGATTTCCATGCACATGCGCGCCACCACGCGGCGCATGGGCGACTGCGAGTAGCCCCGTCGATGTTCCATGACAGCGACCAGCACCTGCCTGCGCACCGGCGTGCGGCCATGCTGGCGCGCGGGGTGGGGCATTCGCTGTCGCGGCGGGCAAAGCTGCTGACCGGCAAGGCGCCGCAGAACGCGCACACCCCGCCGCTGCGGCTGCTGGCGGGAGAGGCGAGCCACCTGGTCACTCCGCTGGTGCGCAAGTTCCAGCCGCCGCTGCCGATCGCGCCTGCGCCCGATCCCAAGGTGATCGTGCTGATGCCCGGCTTCGCCACCGCGCCGTGGCGGATGAAGTACATGGCGCGCCAGCTCGAACGCGCGGGCCACAAGGTCAAGCGCTGGGGGCTGGGTGCCAACTTCGGGCCGACGCCGGAAAACCTGCAAATGCTGGCGCAGCGGGTGCAGGCGGTCCACGCGCGCTATGGCCAGCAGCTGGTGCTGGTGGGCTGGAGCCTGGGCGGCGTGTTCGCCCGCGAAGTGGCCAAGCTGCATCCCGAATGCGTGGCCAAGGTGATCACCATGGGCACGCCCTTCAGCCACTCGCCCTATTCGAACAACCTCTGGCGCATCTACCAGCTGACCGTGGGCCACAGCGTGGAAGCCCCGCCGGTGGAGGTGACCATGCACGAGAAACCGCCGGTCGAAACCGTCGCCTTCTGGAGCCCGCGCGACGGCGTGATCTCGCGCCGCGCGGCCTGCGGCAGGCCCGGCGAACGCGATCGCGCAGTGGCCTTGCGCTGCAATCACATGGGCTTCTGCAACTCGCGCGAAGTGATAATTGCACTGGATCAGGAACTGCGGCGCAATTGAGGCTTTGCCAAACGGAAATTCTTCGCGCATGTTGCAACTGCGAAATGCCCGCTTGGCAAGGTGCAAGGGGAGTAGAGTGACCTCGAACGATCCGGCCAAGTTTGACGAGATGTACGCGCCCGACGGCTCGGTGCGCCCAGCCTATCGCGGTTACCAGCAATGGCTGTCGGAACAGGACGAAGGCTGGCTGCGGCGCAAGGACTTCGAAGCCGAAAGCTTCTTCCGCAAGACCGGGATCACCTTCAACGTCTATGGCGAGGACGATGCCGAGGAACGGCTGATCCCCTTCGACATGGTGCCGCGCATCGTTACCGGCGGCGAATGGCGGCGGCTGTCGAAGGGCATCGAGCAGCGCGTGCGGGCCTTGAACGCCTTCATGCACGATCTCTACCACCGGCAGGAGATCATCCGTTCGGGTCGCCTGCCCGAACGGCTGTTCCGCGATAACTCTGCATGGCTGCCGCAGATGGTCGGCTTCACCCCGCCGGGCGGCGTCTACACCCATATCGTCGGGATCGATCTGGTCCGCACCGGGCCCAATGATTTCTTCGTGCTGGAAGACAATGCGCGGACGCCCTCGGGCGTGAGCTATATGCTCGAAAACCGTGAAACCATGATGGCGATGTTCCCTGAACTGTTCAGCGAAGTGCGGGTGGAAACGGTGTCCAACTATCCGCAGCGGCTCGCGCGCAGCCTGGCGGCTAGCGCGCCGCCGGCGACGAAGGGTAAGCCGGTGGTCGCGGTGCTGACACCGGGAATCTACAACAGCGCCTATTTCGAACATGCCTTCCTGGCGGACCAGATGGGTGCGGAGCTGGTTGAAGGGTCTGACCTGCGTGTGGTCGATGGGCGGGTGGCGATGCGCACCACGCGCGGATACACACCGGTTGATGTGATCTATCGCCGGGTGGATGACGATTATCTCGACCCGCTCAGCTTCAACCCCGACAGCGCGCTGGGCGTGCCGGGGATCATGGATGTTTACCGCGCGGGCGGGGTGACCATCGCCAATGCACCGGGCACGGGCATTTGCGATGACAAGGCGATTTACAGCTTCATGCCGGAAATCGTTGAATTCTATACCGGCCAGAAGCCGCTGCTGCCCAATGTCGAGACATGGCGCTGCGCCGATTCGGACAGCCGGGCCTATGTGCTCGACAATCTTGCCGAGCTGGTGGTCAAGGAAGTTCACGGCTCTGGCGGCTATGGCATGCTGGTGGGCCCGGCCGCGTCGAAGCGCGAAATTGCAAACTTCCGCAAGAAGATTGAAGCCAATCCCACCAATTACATCGCGCAACCGACGCTGGCCCTTTCCACTTGCCCGATTTTCACCAGCCAGGGGCTGACTCCGCGCCATGTCGATTTGCGCCCCTTCGTGCTGGTTTCCCCCAACGGGATCGACATCACGCCCGGCGGGCTGACGCGGGTGGCGCTTAAGAAGGGTTCGCTGGTGGTCAATTCCAGCCAGGGCGGCGGGACCAAGGATACATGGGTGCTGAAGGAATGAGCGGCGGAGGCGCATCATGCTAGGCCGCACAGCCAATGGCCTGTTCTGGATGTTCCGCTATCTGGAGCGGGCAGACAACACGGCCCGCATGCTGGAGGCGGCGCGGCGCATGAGCCTGACCAGCGATGACAACACCGCTGATGAGGAATGGCGCTCGATCATCCAGACTCTCGGTCAGCAGGCAGCTTTCGAGGCCAAGCATGATAGCTATAGCGGCTATCTGGCGTGGAATTTCATTCTTCGGGACAAGGATAATCCAGCCAATATCCGCGACATGATGAGCCAGGTGCGGAGCAATGCGCGGGCCGTGCGCAATGCGATCAGTACCGAATTGTGGACCGTGGTCAATGAAAGCTGGTTGGCGCTGGACACCATGCTGTCGCATCAGGTTGGGCAGGGCAATGTCGGCGATGTGGTCAGCGCGATCCGGCGCACCGGCACTCTGGCCCATGGCGCCATGGATGGATCCATGCTGCGCGATGAAAGCTATCACTTTGCCCGCTGCGGGACGTTCCTCGAACGGGCAGACAGCACGGCGCGCATTCTCGACATGAAATATTACCTGCTGCTGCCATCGCTCTCCTATGTCGGCTCCAGCCTGGATCAGGGGCAGTGGGACATGGTGCTGCGCTGCGTATCGGGGGATCATGCGCTGCGCTGGCTGAGCGGCGGGCAGATCGATGCCCGCGCCGTGGCGGAATTCCTTGTGCTGGACCAGCGGTTCCCGCGCAGCATCGCCTTTTGCCATTCCGCCCTGCGGGACCAGCTGGCCGCGCTTGCGCGTATCCATGGCCGGGAAGGGCAGACCAACATGCTGATGCGCCAGTCCGACCTGCGGCTGACCGACCTGACGATTGACGGCGTGTTCGATATCGGATTGCATGAATTCCTGGTCGATTTCACTGCCAGCAACGCGTCCATCGCCTCTGCCATCGCCTCTGACTACCGGTTCCTGGACTGACCCATGCGCCTCTCGATCCGCCATACGACACGCTATGTCTTTACCGAACCGGTGGTGCATGCGCTGCAGCGCCTGCGGCTGACGCCCAAACATACGCAGGGGCAGCAAATCCTTGAATGGTCGATGCATTATGAAGGCGGGCAGAAGCAGCTGGAATATGATGATCAGCACTTCAACACCGTCACTCTGCTGTCGGTCGATCCCGGGGTCAGCGAAGTTGTCATCCATTGCCGGGGCGTGGTGGATACACAGGATTATGCGGGCGTTATCGGCCGCCATTCAGGCCATATGCCGCTGTGGAGTTTCCTCGGTCAGACGCCACTGACCAAGCCCGGCCCGGCAGTCAGGGCGCTGCTGCGCGAGCTTGATACATCGAAGGATAGCCAGCTGGATATGTTGCATGAACTCTCGGCGCTGATCCGCGCCAGAGTCGCCTATTCCACCGGCAAGACCAGCGTTGGCACAACGGCAGAGGAAGCGACCGCATCCGGCCATGGCGTGTGCCAGGATCATACGCAAATCTTCCTTGGTGCGGCGCGGGCGCTGGATATTCCGGCGCGCTATGTCAGCGGCTATCTGATGATGAATGACCGGATCGAGCAGGAAGCGACCCACGCCTGGGCAGAGGCCCATGTCGAAGGGCTGGGCTGGATCGGATTCGATATTTCCAACGGGATCAGCCCCGATCCGCGCTATGTGCGGGTTGCAACCGGGCGCGATTACCGCGATGCCGCCCCGATCACGGGAATCACCTTCGGCGCGTCTGCCGGTGATCTCCATGTGGACGTCGCCGTTGAGCAGCAACAGGTGGATCAATAGCGCAAGGCAGCAGGCCATCCTCAATTGGGGCGCTTGGGGCACTTGGGAACAGGGAATGCAGGAATGACATATTGCGTTGGCATGGTGCTCGATCGCGGGCTGGTGCTGATGAGCGACACGCGGACCAATTCCGGCGTCGACAACATCTCTGTCTTTCGCAAGATGTTCAGCTGGCAGGTGCCGGGCGAGCGCATCATCACTATTATGACGGCGGGCAATCTCGCCACCACGCAGGCGGTTGTCAGCCAGCTGGAAGAGCGCGCGAAAACACCCGAAGAACGCAGCAATTCCCTGCTTGACGCGCCCACCATGTTCCAGGTGGCAACCGAAGTGGGCCGCTTGCTCAAGGATACGATCCTGGCCAGCCGGGAGGCAAACGGGCAGGAGGGTTCGGGACAATTTGCTGCCTCGATGATCGTGGCGGGCCAGATCAAGGGCATGGAACCGCGCCTGTTCATGATCTACCCCGAAGGCAATTTCATCGAAGCCAGCTATGACACCCCGTTTTTCCAGATTGGCGAGACGAAATATGGCCGCCCGATCCTGATCCGCGGTTATGACCGGAGCATGAGTTTCGAAGATGCGGTGAAGCTGCTGATGGTGTCGTTCGACAGTACGCTGAAGGCCAATCTTTCGGTCGGGCTGCCGCTCGATCTGATGGTGATCGAGCGCGACCAGTACGAGCCGCTGCAGCAGCGCCGGATCAATGCTGACGATCCCTATTACCAGTCGATCTCCGCCAGCTGGAGCGACGCGCTGCGATCTGCGTTCAACGCGCTGCCCGATTACAGTTTTGACAGTAAGTAGAACCACTTAGTGTCGAGTGCTTACGCGGGTTTGCGGAACGGAATTGTCCTTAATTTTGGTCCGTTACGGAGGTAAATCCCCCGCAAATTCCTGCGCTTTACCATCCGGGCCGTCCCGCCTTCGCTCGTGATCGGAGGCAATCGGCAATGCGCGGCGGGGCCGGACGGGGCATCGTTCCGGTCATGGAACAGCGTCTCATCATACATATCGTCGATAGCTCCAGCCGCACCCGCGCCGAGCTGTCCCGCATGGCTTTCGAGCTTGGCCACCATGCAGAGGTCTATGCCGATCTCGCAGAACTCGGCGCGCATCCCCCGCGCGACGGGCTGGTGCTGGCACGTGACCTGCCCGAGGCAGGCGGTGCCGGCACCGTTCTGGACGATCTGGCACAGGCGGGCATCTGGTTGCCGCTGGTTGCCTTTGGCGAGAACCCGACCACGGGCAGAGTGGTGGAAGCGGTGAAAGCAGGCGCGCTGGATTACCTGATGTTGCCGGTCGATCCGGCGGCTTTTGCCCGCACGCTGGAAAGGATCAATGGCGAGGCGCGGGTACAGGCAGAAGCGCGCAGGAGGATGATCGAAGCGCGCGGCCGCATTGCCAGCCTCTCCAACCGGGAACGCGAAGTGCTCGATTGTCTGGCCGAAGGGGGCAGCAACAAGGCGATTGCCCGCGCGCTGGAAATCAGCCCGAGGACGGTTGAGATTCACCGTGCCAACATGATGGGCAAGCTGGGCGCGAAACATGCTGCTGAAGCGGTGCGCCTGCGAATGGAAGCGCAATTGGAACCGCCCGCCATGGAGCGCCGCATGTCAGCCTGACAGGGTTGCGGCCTTAGCGGCAGAAACCGCCGCCGCCTTGTTCCAGATGGAAATGGTCGTGATGGGCCGCATTATATTGCGGACCCAGCACCGTGCCGAACCGCTTGCAGGCGCTTTTGTGCACGACCCGCAGAAATTCGCGTTCCGCGGCAGAGCCATTGCTCCAGTCGCCGATCACACTGATCCGGCGGCCATCTTCGAGCACAAAAGCTGCCACGTCGATGGCTTCCGCCCGCGCATGGGCTGAGCGTTTGGAGGACCCCGCCACATTACGGCAGGCATAGGACCCCATGGTCTCGATCCGGGCCAGCGGGCTGCCCAGCAATTGCCGTGCGGCGCGATCCACGCCGAAGCGGGCCCAGCCGGAAAAGGCCGTGGCCGTGGGGCAAGCCACCGGCCCCAGATTGCTAAGCTCGAAATGTCCCTGATCCCCGCGCAGTTTTGAGATGCGCACGGAATTGAGGGTGGAGCATCCGGCGCCGAAATACTGATCGGGCAGGGGGGAGAAATTCGCTCCGGCATTATCCAGCTGCGACAGGCATTGTCGCGCGCTGGCGCTGACCGCCACCGGCGCGCTGGTTGTGCGCGGCTTGTCACCTGTGCCCCGGCCATCGGGAACAAGGTTACAACCACTCAGCGCCAGCAGCGCGGCACAGCTTGCAAACAACCGGAACATGGGAATCCTGATCCCAAATTCTGGTTAATGGCCAGCTAGGGGTAATGGTTAACGCTGGGATAAGGGTTGGTCCGCACCCTAGCCAGCATCTTCCACCTGCTGCCACAATTCGATCTTCACCCCATCAGGGTCGAGCAACCAGGCAAATTTGCCATAACCTTCATCCACGCTGTCGAGAATATCGACGCCCTTGGCTTTCAATTCCGCGACAAATTCATCGAGATCATCGACCCGCAGGTTGATCATGAAGCCACCTTGCCCCGGCTTGATATAGGTATCGTCGGGGAAGTGACTGATCAGCGAATAGGGGGCTTCGCTCTGGTCTTCGCTCCACGCCATTTGCGGGCCATATTCGCCATCCAGCCCCAGCGTGTCACGATACCATGCGCGCGTCGCTGCGGGGTCTTTGACGACATAGAATACGCCGCCCAGTCCAGTGATCTTTGCCATGCACCTTGCCTCCAACACGCCGCCTCGGGGGCAAGGAATGACAATTGCCGTCACAAACAGGCAGGCTGCGTCATTCCCCTTGCCAAGGGGCCCCGCTCACATAGACTCTGCGGCAGAAATTGCGAAGGGGGATGCTGCTATGGCCAGACGCAAGCAAGTTACCGGGCGGCTTTGTGCCTTGCTCCTGGCTGGTGCGGCCATGCTTCCCTTCGCAGCACCGGTGCAGGCTCAGCACGCTTCGCTTGACCACGATGGCCGGGTGGACGCCGATCTGGAGGTCGAGCGTTACAATAGCGCGATCATTGCTGCCGATGAAGGGGAAGAGGTCGAAACGGCCATTGCCCTGTTCCGCTTTCTTGAACAACGAGGGACGGAAGTCAGCGACTCAGCCTATAATGAAGCGGGCACCACCATCCTGATCCATATGGCGCTGGGATATGACCCCAAAGACGTGCGCGGCCAGATACGTCGGTACCTGGACGGGCGGATCGCGGAGTTTGAAAGCCGGGGGGACGCCTTTCTGGAACTGCGGTTCCGTGTCCTGCGCTATTACTTCCTGCCCAAAGATATGCGCCTGGGCGAAGCGCGGCTGATCCATCGTAAGGCTGCGGAAAAAGGCATGCTGGATAGCCATCCGGCAGGGCAAGCGCGCAGCTGGATTGCCGTGGCCAGCGACGATCTGCTGGAAGAAGGGCGCATTGAAGAAGCCCTGCAGGCGCAGGACGATACTTTCTATGAACTGGAACTCGCCGGTCTGGACAAGAGCCTGCCCAGCTGGTCGCAAAAGCTTGATTATGCCGAAACGCTGACGCTGGCGCGGCGCGATGAGGATGCGGATGCCCTGTTCGAGCATCTGTTCTCCATTTCCGCCCCCGGATCGCGGGAGTTGCAGCTGGCGCAGAACCAGGCGGCCTTTTACCGCAATATCGCCGGCCGGTTTGCCGCCGCGGAAAAGCCCGGCGAATATGCCGCGCGCGAAGGCGAGCGTTTGCTCAGCCGTGCATCCATCGCCACGCAAAAGGCACGCTACAATTATGCGCTGGCCTTGCTGGGGCAGGGCAAGGCAGAGCAGTCGCTCCCCTATTTCGAGGAAGCGCTGCCGCTGCAGCGCGAAGCGGAGGCGAATTCGTGGACGGGCCATAGCGCACGTGCCGACACGATCATTTTGCTGACCACGCTTGCGCGGGCCCGGGCGCAGGTGCCCGGCCATGAAGAGGCCGCGCTGGATGCGGCGGAAGAAGCGGCAGAGCGGCTGCGGGAACGCAAGCGCAAGCGGCTCGAATCCTCGCAGGAAGCAGACCCTGCCTCTGCCGCCATAGCGCGCGCCATTGCCAAGGGGGATCGGCGCGATCCCTTGTCCTCGGGCTATGACATGGTGCTGTTTGCGGGCTGGGCTGCGCGCAATCTGGGCGATCGACCGCTCGACAGTGCCTTTCGTGCAGCACAGGACCTTACGCTGTCCGACGCGGGCAATGCCATCAGTGAAGCGGCGGCCCGCGACATTGCCGGAGACGGTCCGCTGGGGGATCTGGTCCGCGAAAGGCAGGATATTGCTGCGGCCATTGTCGCCGGGACGCAGGCCTATCGCGACACCTCGCTGAGCAGCAATACCGATGCGGCCAGCCAGCAGCGTGACGAACTGGACCAGCTGGGCAAGCGGCTTGCCGTGCTGGATGCGCAATTGCAGCGAGATTTTCCCGACTACAACGCGCTTGTCTCGCCGCAATCCATGTCAGTGGCAGATTTGCAGAAGATATTGGCGCCCGATGAAGTGATGCTGCTGATCCTGCCATCGGAAGGGTCGCATTACATTTTCGCCATTTCGGCCACCGCTGCGAAATGGCACCGGATCGATGATGGGGCAGAGGCGATTTCCGGTCTGGTCGGGCGGCTCAAATGCCGCATCGACGAAGCGACTTGTGATGTTGACGAATTGGAAGCGGCCTATGCGGCAGAGGATCGCAGCGCGCCGAGCCCGATTGACGAATATTTCCCGCGCTATGACCGTGCGGCTGCCTATGATCTGTACCGGATCCTGATTGCGCCTGTCGCTGATGTCCTGCCAGAGGGTGGCCGGGTCTATACCGTGGCCAGCGGCCCGATTGCCGGATTGCCGCTGGCGGTGCTGGCCGTTTCCCCGCCTCAGAATGATCCGGAAAGCGGCATAGCGGCCGATTTGCAGGCGACTGACTGGCTTGGGCGGCACATGGCCTTTATCACCCTGCCATCGGTATCTGCGCTGGGGCTGGCGCAGCGGATGGAAACTCAGGCGGCCGATGATTCCGACCGTCCGCCGCTGATCGCCTATGGTGCGCCCGAACTGCTTGGCTCGGGCACTGCTGCCGCGCGGGGCGGGGACGAGCAGCGCCGCCGCCGGGGCGGGGCGAGCGTGCGGGCGGCCAATCTGACCTGGGCCGATGGTGAGCGCACCATGGCCTCGGTCGATAAGTTGCGGCGGCTGGACCCGCTGCCCGGTACGCTGGAGGAATTGCGCAATCTGGCAGCGGATATCAGCAGGGGCACCGGCCTGCGCATGGGCCGCGATGCGACGGAGAGCGCGGTGAAGGCTGACCGTGACCTGCCTCGCGCCCGCACTGTCGTCTTCGCCACCCATGGCTTGCTGCCGGGTGAGATGGGTGTGGGGTCCGAGCCGGGCCTTGTCCTCACCCCGCCGCAAACGGCCAGCTTGCTCGACGATGGCCTGCTCACCGCCAGCGAAGCCGCCAATCTCTCGCTCAGCGCGCGCTGGGTGGTGCTGTCCGCCTGCAACACCGCAACGCCGGGGGCGCGGGACGGGGGCGGGGAGTCGCTCTCCAGCCTTGCGCGCAGCTTCCTCTATGCCGGGGCGCAGAACCTGCTGGCGAGCCATTGGCGCGTGGCCGACGATGCGACCGCCGCGCTGACGGTGGAGACGCTTTCCAGCCGTGACCTCACCCCCGCATTGGCGCTGGCCCGGGCGATGGAGGTGGTGCGCAGCGGCAAGCATCCCGATGGCAGCCCGGTGAAGGGCTGGAAACCGCATTGGGCGCATCCCGCCAGCTGGGCACCCTTCACCCTCATCACCAACCGCGACCGCTAGGCGGGCAGCGGCTCTGCCCGCCGTGTCACCTTGCTGATCAGCCAGATGGCGAGCCACGCAGCGACAAAGCCGGGCAGGATCTCATAGAGTCCTTCGCCGCCCATGAAGCTCTGGTTCCAGCCCAGCGCGATCCATGCGGCGACCACGCCTGCGCCTGTCACCAGCCCCGCCAGCGCACCCCAGCCGGTCATGCCGCGCCATGTCAGCGAGAGGATCACCAGCGGGCCGAACGCCGCCCCGAAACCGGCCCAGGCATTGGCGACCAGCCCCAGCACTTCGCTGTTCGGATCATTGGCGATCACACCCGCCACCACCGCCACCAGCAGCACGCAGGCGCGCCCGGCATTGACCATTTCCCGCTCGCTCGCATCGCGACGCAGGAACAGGCGGTAGAAGTCCTCTGTCAAGGAACTGGAGGCGACCAGCAATTGCGAGCTTACCGTGCTCATGATGGCTGAGAGCAGCGCGGCCAGCAGGAAGCCTGTGACAATGGGTGAGAACAGCGCACGGGCGAGCAGTAGGAAGATCGTCTCCGGGTCTGCCAGCGTCAGCCCGTTGCTTTCCACATAGGCGCGCCCCGTCAGCGCGATGGCCATTGCGCCCGCCAGCACCAGCGCCATCCAGATCATCGCGATATTGCGCGACGCGGGAATCGTTTCGACATTGCGCACCGCCATGAAGCGGGTCAGGATATGCGGCTGCCCGAAATAGCCCAGCCCCCATGTCACGGCAGAGAGGAAGCCGAACAGGGTCAGCCCGCCAACCATGTCCAGCAGCGCCGGATCGGCCGCGTCCAGCACCACACCGGTTGCCTGCATCCCGCCCAGATCGCCGACCACCACCAGCGGCATCAGGATCAGGGCAGTGACCATGATCAGCCCCTGCACCGCATCGGTCAGGCTCACCGCCAGAAAGCCGCCTATCATCGTATAGGCCACCACCACGCCCGCCGTCAGCCACACGCCGGTGAGGTAATCGCCATGCGGCCCGGTGCCCAGCAGGCCGGGGAACATCTCGGCAAACATCTTGCCTCCGCCCACCAGCCCGCTGGCCGTATAGACAGCGAAGAACACCACGATGATCGCGGCAGAGGTGACGCGCAAGGCCGTGGCGCTTTGCGGGAAACGGTTGGCGAGGAATTGCGGGATGGTCAGCGCATTGCCGATCCGCTCCGTCTGTTCGCGCAGGCGCGTGGCAACGACGATCCAGTTGGTGAAGGCCCCGGCAAACAGCCCGATTGCCATCCACCCCACGATCAGCCCGCCCGCATAGACGGCGCCGGGCAGGCCCAGGAACAACCAGCCCGACATGCCCGTCGCCCCGGTCGTGAGCGCCGCCACCACCGGCCCCAATTGCCGCCCGCCCAGCAGATAGCCCTCGCTGTCCGAGGTCGAATGCCGCCAGGCGTAAAGCCCGATGCCAAGCATGGCGAGGAAGTAGAGGGCGAGGGTGATATATGTGGCGCTGTTCATGCCGCGCCTTGTGGCGGATAGGGCGGGGCAGAGCAAACCGCGCCTGTGGACGGGCGGATTCGCACGCGATCCCGCGCGGCGCTGTCACACTTGTCACACTGTCCAGAGCCGGAAAAATCGGGGCTGGAGAGTGCGGCTTTCTTTAGAGCACTTTCCGACCAATCTGGATCATCGTGATTGCAGCAGGAAGCTTCTCGGCAAGGAGCCTTGTGCAGGGCGGGCTGGTTGCCCGCACCAGCAAGGAGACGCTGTCCGAGGAGCTTCCTGCTGCAACCCTGCTGGGGCGGGCCCCTTTTGGCCGATTGCGGCGTCTCTCGTC
>JAGREF010000167.1 GCA_020446665.1 Sphingomonadaceae bacterium | reverse complement strand
GCCACGCCGCCGTGGTGGCGCGCGGGATGGGCCGGCCCTGTGTTTCCGGTGCCTCGGGCGTCTCCATCGACATGAAGACCCGCACGCTCCGCATTGGCGGGCGTGAGCTGGCCGAAGGCGATACGATCACGCTGGACGGGGCCAATGGTCAGGTCATGCAGGGCGAAGTCCCCACGATCGAGCCGGAACTGGCAGGCGATTTCGGCATCTTGATGGAATGGGCCGACCGGCACCGCCGCATGGGTGTGCGCACCAATGCCGAAACGCCCGAAGATTGCCGCATGGCGCGCCAGTTTGGCGCAGAAGGCATCGGCCTTTGCCGCACAGAGCACATGTTCTTCGATGCCAGTCGGATCAGCGCCGTGCGCCAGATGATCCTCGCCGAAAACGAAGCGGGCCGCCGCGCCGCGCTGGAGAAGCTGCTACCAGAACAGCGCAGCGACTTCCGCGCGATCTTCGAGGTCATGACGGGTCTGCCTTGCACAATCCGTCTGCTCGACCCGCCGCTGCATGAATTCCTGCCCCATGGCGATGCGGAGTTTGCAGAGCTGTCTGACGCGACCGGGCTGGGCGTGGACCATTTGAAGCGTCGGGCGGATGAATTGCACGAATTCAACCCCATGCTGGGCCATCGCGGTTGCCGCCTGGGGATTACCTATCCCGAAATCTACGAGATGCAGGCGCGCGCCATTTTCGAGGCAGCCTGCGAAGTGGGCAAGGAAACCGGCAAGGCGCCTGTTCCCGAAATCATGATCCCGCTGGTTGGCTCCAAGCGCGAACTGGAATTGCTGCGCGCATTGGTGGACCGGGTGGCGGGCGAAGTCTTTGCCGAGAGCGGTTGCCCGGTGGATTATCTCGTCGGCACGATGATCGAGCTGCCGCGTGCTGCGTTGATGGCCGGTGAGATTGCCGAGGAAGCGCGCTTCTTCTCCTTCGGCACCAATGATCTCACACAGACCACGCTGGGCGTGAGCCGCGATGATGCGGGCCGTTTCCTGACTACCTATGTCGAACGCGGCATCTTCCCGCGCGATCCCTTTGTCAGCATCGATGTCGATGGCGTGGGCCAATTGGTGAAGCTGGGGGCAGAGCGAGGCCGGGCGACGCGCAGTGACCTGAAACTGGGCATTTGCGGCGAACATGGTGGCGACCCGGCGAGCATTGCCTTCTGCGAGGAAGTCGGGCTCGACTATGTCAGTGCCTCGCCTTTCCGCGTGCCTATTGCGCGGCTGGCAGCGGCGCAGGCGGCTCTGAAGTAAGGTTCAGCGCCAGCCGGTAAGGGTGAGCAGTTCGAAGCGTTCGGTCACCCTGCCTTCGCTGTCTGCCCCGTCGAGGAACGCCGCGCGGGCGCGTTCCAGTCCGGCTTTGGTGACCGGCGGGGTAGGGCTGGACAGCGCCTTTGACAGGCCTTGCTCGCGCAGATCCTGCACCAGGCGGTCGAGCGAGCGATAGGAGACATTGAGCGGACAGATATCGACCACTTGCCGCATGAACCCCGCGCGCTGCATCAGCTCCGCTGCCGCGCGCGTATCGACCATCGGATGCATCCGCGCCGCGGGTCTGTCGCCATCAGCCGCCAGCATGGCGCTGCGCAGGCGTGGCAGGCTCCCCGCACCGGGGAAGCTGGCAATGGCAAGACCGCCATCGCTCAGCGCGTTGCGCATATGGATCAGCGCGCCCGGCAGATCGTTGACTGTATCGAGCATGGAAAGGCAGGCAATGAAGTCAAACTGCTCCACCGGCCAGGGTTGCTGCGGATCAAAGGCGCCAGCGGGAAGGGCGGTCACATCCGCGCCGCCCTGTTCCAGCGCCGGGGCAAGCCGCCCGCTCCAGTCCCCCAGCACCAGAGCACGCTGCGGTGCGAAGCGCATGAAGGAGAGCCGTTCGAGCACATCTTCCACCATCTCCGCCAGCACGAAATCCGCCGCATCATCGCACGCCTGCAACGCGCGGACACGGCTGCGAATAGCTGCCAGACGGGGCGCGGAGAATATCTGCGGAGGGGGGCGTGTGGCCATGCCGCACCCGATGCCCGCCTTGCCAGCAAAGCGCAAGCACGGCAGCATGGCATGATGGCACTGCGCCACATCCTGAGCGACTCGCTCGCACCGCTGGTGGATTTGATCTACCCGCCCCGCTGCCCGCTATGCGGCGGCGGGACTGCGCAACAGGGCGGGCTCTGCAGTGCATGCTGGAGTGAACTCGAAGTCCCCGGCGAGCCCGCCTGCAGCAAATGCCAGCGTCCCTTCGCCGGAGCGCAGATGGGAGAGGATGCGATCTGCGCGCCCTGTATGGCCGATCCCCCCATACATGCCGGTATCGCTGCGGGAACCCTTTACAACGATGCCTCGCGCAAGTTGGTACTGGCCTTCAAGCATGGCCACCGCATTGCGCTCGCACCCATGCTCGCCCGCCTGATCATGGCCCGGTTGGCCCGCTATGAAGGTGACTGGGTAATTGTCCCCGTGCCCCTGCATCGCTGGCGGCTATGGCGGCGGGGCTTCAATCAGGCCGCATTGTTGGCGAGGGAAATCGCGAAGAGCAGGGGGGACAGGCTTCTGCTCGATGGTTTGCAACGCGTCCGGGCAACGCCAAGCCTCGGCGGCCTGGGTCGCAAGGAGCGGGCGAAAGCTCTTAATGGTGCGATCACCATCACACCACGTGCCCGCAAATATATCGAAGGGCGCAATATCATCCTTGTCGATGACGTCTTCACCAGCGGCGCAACCAGCACCGCTTGCGTAAAAGCGCTGAAACGGGCCGGGGCGAGAAACGTCGTGATCGCCTGCTTCGCCCGGGTCATGGATGAAGCAAAGGGCCTTAAAGCGGCAAGCTCCACCCCTTCCGGACAAAAAGAAGCGCCCGAGACCATGGAGGTCCCGGGCGCCACGTGACGAATTGTGCTGGATCCACCCAATGGGCTGAGATGATCACCCCCCTTGATGACCACCCGGATCCGATCCCTCAGTTAGCGTCCGCGCTCGTGGTGT
>JAGREF010000010.1 GCA_020446665.1 Sphingomonadaceae bacterium | reverse complement strand
GCATTGCCGAAGTGATGCACAATCTGGGCTATAATGTGCAGGGCAGCGACCTTGCCGAGGGGCCGAGTGTGGAGCGGCTGCGCGCGCGTGGCATCACCGTTCATATCGGGCAGAAGACAGAGAATGTGGAGGGGGTGGCCGTGGTCGTCACCTCAACCGCCGTCAAGCGGACCAATCCCGAAGTCGTCGCCGCGCTGGAAAATCGCATCCCTGTGGTCCGCCGTGCAGAAATGCTGGCGGAACTGATGCGGCTGAAAAGCACGGTCGCTATCGCCGGCACCCATGGCAAGACCACCACCACCAGCATGATCGCTGCGTTGCTGGATGCGGGCGGGGTGGACCCGACGGTGATCAATGGCGGGATCATCGAACAATATGGCTCCAACGCGCGGCTGGGCGATAGTGACTGGATGGTCGTGGAAGCCGATGAAAGCGATGGCAGCTTCCTGCGGCTGGATGGCACGCTGGCGGTCGTCACCAATATCGACCCGGAACATCTCGACCATTATGGCGATTTTGACGGGGTGAAGCGCGCCTTTGTGGAATTCATTCACAATGTTCCCTTCTATGGCGCGGCCATTCTGTGCATCGACCACCCGGAAGTGCAGGCCGTGGTCGGGCTGGTGCGTGATCGGCGCGTGATTACCTATGGTTTCTCGCTGCAGGCCGATATTTGCGGGGTAAATATCCGCCCGATTGGCGGCGGCAATGTGTTTGACGTAGTGGTGCGCCAGCGCGGCGAGGAAGATCGCCGGATCGAAGGCGTACAATTGCCCATGCCGGGTCGCCACAATGTCCAGAACGCGCTGGCCGCGATTGCTGTTGCGATCGAAATGGGGTGCAGCGATGATGTGATCCGCACCGGCTTTGGCAGCTTTGGCGGGGTCCGCCGCCGTTTTACCCGCGTGGGTGAAGTGAATGGCGCGACGATCATTGATGATTATGCGCATCACCCGGTGGAAATCCGCGCCGTGCTTGCCGCTGCCCGCGAAAGCGTGACCGGCAGTGGCAAGGGCGGGCGCGTCTTCGCTGTCGCTCAGCCGCATCGCTATACCCGCCTGCGCGATCTGATGGACGAGTTCCAGAACTGCTTTAACGATGCCGACGAAGTGCTGGTCACCCCGGTCTATACAGCGGGCGAGGACCCCATCGAAGGGGTAGATTCTACGGCGCTGGTATCGGGGCTGAAGTCGCGCGGGCATCGTTCGGCCAATATTGTCGCCGATCAGGCGGAACTGGCACGGGTGCTGGCTGCGCAAGTGGGCGAAGGTGATCTGATCGTCTGCCTCGGCGCGGGGGACATTACCCGCTGGGCCGCCGGGCTGGCCAGTGCCATTGCGGCGCAGGATGGCGCGGCATGATGGTGGAGACACTCCCCGCTGTCCGAGGCAAGCTGACGGCTGACGCCCCGCTGGCCAAGCTTGTGTGGTTCAAAAGCGGGGGCCCGGCAGACTGGCTGTTTGAACCGGCCGATCTGGATGATTTGCGCGCCTTTCTGGCAGCCCTTGATCCCGCCGTGCCGGTGATGGCGCTGGGGCTGGGGTCCAACATGATCGTGCGCGATGGGGGCGTGCCCGGCGTCGTGGTGCGACTGGGCAAGGCTTTTGCGCAGGTTACTGCGGCGGACGCGGTCACGCTGGAATGCGGCGGCGGGGCAAGCGGTATCCTTGTGTCTTCAACCGCGCGCGATGCCGGGATTGGCGGGCTGGAATTCCTGCGTTCGATCCCCGGTACAGTGGGCGGCTTCGTGCGCATGAATGGCGGGGCCTATGGCAGCGAGGTCAAGGATATCCTCGTCGAATGTGATGTCGTGCTGCGCAGCGGTGAATGCGTCACTTTGCCACTTGATGCGCTGGGCTATTCCTATCGCCATTCGCAATTGCCCGAAGGGGCGATTGTCGTGCGGGCGCTCTTTCGGGGGCACCCTGCCGAACCGGATGCAATCCAGGCGGAAATGGACCGGATCGCCGCCAGTCGCGAAGCCAGCCAGCCCCTGCGCAGCAAGACCGGCGGATCGACTTTCAAGAACCCGGACGGGCACAAGGCCTGGCAATTGGTCGATGCGGCCGGTTGTCGCGGGATGCAAATGGGCGGCGCGCAAGTGAGCGAAAAGCACACCAATTTCCTGATCAACACCGGCGATGCGACCAGCGCGGATATTGAAGGGCTGGGCGAAGAAGTGCGCCGCCGGGTCCAGGAAAGCCAGGGTGTGCAGCTCGAATGGGAAATCCAGCGGGTGGGGCGGCCATGACGGAAACACGCAAATATCACGTCGCGGTCCTGATGGGCGGCTGGGCCAATGAACGGCCGGTTTCGCTGATGTCGGGTGAAGGCGTTGCCAAGGCGCTGGAGGCACGCGGGCACCGGGTCACGCGGATCGATATGGACCGGCAGGTGGCCGCCCGCATTGCCGAGGCTGCGCCCGATGTCGTGTTCAATGCGCTGCATGGTGTGCCGGGTGAAGATGGCACGGTGCAGGGCATGCTCGATCTGATGGGTATTCCCTATACCCATTCGGGCCTCGTCACTTCCGTCATCGCGATTGACAAGGAACTGACCAAGCAGGCGCTGGTCCCGGCGGGTATTCCCATGCCGAAGGGCAAAATCGTGGAGAGCGAAAGCCTCTATCAGGGGGACCCTATGCCGCGCCCCTATGTGCTCAAGCCCGTCAATGAAGGCTCCTCCGTAGGTGTCGCCATCGTCACGGACGAGAGCAATTACGGCAATCCGATCCGCCGCGACGCCGCCGGGCCGTGGCAGGAATTCAACAGCTTGCTGGCCGAACCTTTCATCCGTGGGCGTGAACTGACCACGGCCGTGATTGGCGGCCGCGCACTGACCGTTACCGAGCTGGTGCCCAAAAGCGGCTTCTACGATTTTGACGCCAAATATACCGATGGCATGACCGAGCATGTCTGCCCCGCGCAGATCCCGGACAATATCGCGGCTTTGTGCATGGATTACGCCCTGCGCGCGCATCGCGTGTTGGGCTGCAAGGGCACCAGCCGCACCGATTTCCGCTGGGACGACGAGCGCGGCGAGGATGGGCTGTTCGTGCTGGAAACCAATACGCAGCCGGGCATGACGCCGCTCAGCCTGGTGCCTGAGCAGGCGAAGCATTGCGGCATGAGCTATGAAGACCTTGTTGAGGAAATCGTGGCCGAGGCGCTGAAGGATCACGGAGGGCAGGGCTGATGGCACAGACGATCAAGCGCGGAGGCAAGGGCGTGCGTCGTTCGGCGGCGGCGCAGGGCCGGGCCGCGACGGCACGCAAGGCCCGGGCAAAGACCAGCGGCTTCATCGGGTCTGCGCTGGCCATGCTGCCCTTTACCGAAGAACAGCTCCACCGCATCTTCCTTGCCATCATCCTTGGTGGCGCCGCGGCGATGGCATGGTTTGTCGCCAGTCTGGCCGGCGTGCCTGCCATGGCCAATCAGCAGATTGCGCTGCTGGCATCCGATGCCGGGTTCGAAGTGCGCCGCGTGACCGTGACCGGCGTTGACCGGATGAACGAGCTGAAAGTCTATGAACGTGTGCTGGCAGAACGGGATCGCCCGATGCCGCTGGTCGATCTGGCCGCTCTGCGCGAGGAATTGCTGCAGCTGAGCTGGGTAGAGGATGCCCGCGTTTCCCGCCAGCTGCCGGAAACGCTGGTGGTCGATATTGTCGAGCGCAAGCCGCATGCCGTTCTGAAAAAGCCGGACCGGATGGTGCTGATCGACGCAACCGGCGTGGAACTGGAACCGATCAAACCCGCCAATGCCAAAGGCATGCTGGTGGTTTCAGGCCCCGGTGCCGCGCGGCAGGTTATCGCGCTGACCGATATGCTGGATGCTGCACCCGCCCTGAAGCCGCAGGTGGCCGAGGCGGAATGGGTTGGCAATCGCCGCTGGAACCTGACTTTCCAGACCGGGCAGGTGCTGGCTCTGCCACAGGGGGAAGATCAGGCTGCCACGGCGCTGGTCTCCTTCGCGCAGCTGGATGGCAAGAGCCGCCTGCTGGGCGGGAAGGTCGCCACCTTTGACCTGCGCGCGCCGGATCGCATCTATATGCGCTGCGCGGGCGGGCCATGTTCCAAGGAAATCGCTGCCATGGGGGATGCTGAATAATGGGCCTGCCACGCATCAGCCGCGTCTTCGGAGCCGTTAATATCGGTTCCTTCCGCATTTCCGCCATGGTCATGGGTCTGTCTGAAACGGGCGAGATGGTTGTGCTCGGCTCCGGCCACCGTGCAAGCCAGGGGATCAAGCGCGGCTATGTCACCGATATGGCCGCAGCGACCTATGCCATTCGCGACGCGGTAGAGCGGGCGGAGAAAACCTCTGGCACCAGCGTTTCTTCTGTTTGGGTCGGCTGCGCCGGGGCAGGGCTGGCCAGCCAGGTTTCGCGGGTTGAAATCGACATTGGCGGCCGCCGGATCGAAGATGATGATGTGGAGCATTTGCTGCTCTCAGCGCGGGAAAGCATCCAGCCCGATGGTCGCATGGTGCTGCATGCTCAGCCGGCCTGCTATACGCTGGACGGCGCGCATGGCGTGGCCAATCCCAAGGGGCTGCATGCTGAACGGCTGGGCGTGGATATCCACGTCATGCTGGCCGATGGTGCCCCGATCCGCAATCTGACCGAGGCGGTGCAGAATGCGCATCTTGATGTCGAAGCCGTGGTCGCGGCGCCCATTGCTGCGGGCTATGCCTGTCTGCGTCCGGAAGAGCGTGAACTGGGCACGGCACTGGTGGAAGTTGGCGGGCAAGTGACCAATGTGTCTGTCTATATGGGCGGGATGCTGGTTGGACTGTCTGCGATCCCGCTCGGCTCTGCAGATATTACCGATGCAATTGCCAGCGCCTTTGGCATTCGCCGGTTTCAGGCAGAACGGCTGAAATGCGTGGCTGGCTCGGCGATTGCCAGCCCGACTGATCATCGCGAAATGATCCCGGTCAATGGCCCGGGAGAGGAAAGCAGTGGCCCGATTGCGCGCGGCGCGGATGACAAGAACCGCATTCCGCGTGCCGCTCTGATCTCTGTGGTTACCGAACAGCTGGGCAAGCTGAGCGATGAAATTGCCCGGGCGCTGAAGGCGATGAAATTCTCCGGCGTGCAGGGCGGTCAGGTGGTGCTGACCGGTGGCGGTGCCGAATTGGCCGGGATTGCAGATTTTACGCAGGCTGCGCTGGGCAAGCCTGTCCGCATTGGCCGCCCGCCCGCCTTGCGGGGTTTGCCCGAGGCCCATGCGACCCCCGGCTTTGCGACATTGTCTGGCCTGTGCCTCTATGCTGCGGACGATCCGGTCGATATTCGCACCATCGAACCGGCCTATCAGCCCACCATCAAATATGGCGGGGCTGCATTGGTCAATCGCGTGTTTCGCGCTGTGAAAGAGTATTTTTGAGGAAGACTTGCCGATTAACCACTGTGGATAACGGTTTCGCCCCTATGCACGCGCGATTCCGAATGTGTCACAGTAGAAGGCAAGCTTTGAACTTGCGCCCGGAAAATGGCCGGGCCCCGTGGAGGGAACAACCATGAGTATCAATATCGGCCCCCCGGCATCGGACGAGCTGCGGCCCCGCATCACTGTGATCGGTGTTGGCGGCGCTGGCGGTAACGCGATTGCCAATATGATCGAGGCCGAAATCGAAGGTGTCGATTTCATTGTCGCCAATACTGATGCGCAGGCGCTGAACCAGTCCAACGCACCAACCAAGTTGCAGCTTGGCCCCGATATTACGGGCGGCCTTGGTGCCGGCGCGCGGCCCGAAGTGGGCAAGGCAGCGGCGGAAGAAACCGTCAGCGAGCTGGAAGATGCGCTGGAAGGCGTCAATATGTGCTTCATCGCTGCCGGTATGGGTGGCGGCACGGGCACTGGCGCAGCGCCGGTGATTGCTGAAGCTGCCCGGCGCAAGGGTGTGCTGACGGTTGGTGTAGTGACCAAACCCTTCCTGTTCGAAGGGACGCGCCGCATGCGCGCCGCCGAGGCTGGCATTGAAGAACTGCAGAAGCATGTCGATACGCTGATCGTCATTCCCAACCAGAACCTCTTCCTGGTCGCGAAGGCGGAAACGACCTTCAAGG
>JAGREF010000166.1 GCA_020446665.1 Sphingomonadaceae bacterium | reverse complement strand
GCGCGCCGTTTTCGACCTGCTGGCGCGCGACTTCTACCGCAGCAGCATAATCGCCGCCGAGGATCAGCTTCTTGAAGGCAGCAGAGCCGGTGACATTGGTGCGTTCGCCGACATTGACGAATTGCGAGCCGGATAGGGTAGAGGAAGTGTTGGTCATGGAGAATATCCGTCATCCCAGCGAAAGCTGGGATCTGTTTCAGTCAACTCGGCGGGTGCCGTGAGCGGTCCCAGCTTTCGCTGGGATGACGTTGTTAGTGCTTGGCTCACGCCGCCATCGTAAACGGTTCGAGACCCGCCAGACGGGTCGCCACGGGCGGGTGCGGCAAGGTGCGCGGAGCAAGGCCCGCAACCGCTTTGGCAATCGCAGCGATATGGTCTGGCGTCGAACCACAACAGCCGCCCAGCGCATTGACAGTGCCGTTCTGTGCCCAGTCCTGCAAATGGCGCGCGGTTGTTTCGGGCATTTCATCATATTCGCCCAGCTCATTCGGCAGGCCCGCATTGGGATAGGCCAGGATCGGGCAATCCGCGATCCGGCTGAGCAGCTGGATATGCGGGCGCAGCTGGTCCGCGCCAAAGGAGCAATTGAGCCCCACGGTCAGCGGGTTTGCATGGCGCACCGAATACCAGAAGGCTTCGACCGTATGGCCCGACAGGTTGCGGCCGGACAGGTCAGTCAGCGTCATGGAGAGCATGATCGGGATGTCCCGGCCCAGCTCCGTCGCCAATGACAGCACAGCATGCACCGCCGCCTTGGCATTGAGCGTGTCGAAGATGGTTTCGACAAGGATGAAATCCGCCCCGCCCTCCAGCAGCGCCGCGGCTTGTTCACGATAGACCTCGGCCAGGAAATCGAAGTCGATCTCGCGAAAGCCGGGATCTTCCACATCGGGCGACAGGCTGAGCGTCTTGTTGGTCGGGCCGATAGCTCCGGCGACAAAGCGCGGGCGGCCGTCCTTGGTCGCGAATTCATCCGCCACTTCGCGGGCGATGCGGGCAGCAGCGATATTGATGTCGCGCACCAGCCCCTCTGCCCCATAATCGGCCTGGCTGATCCGGTTGGCAGAGAAAGTGTTGGTCGAAACGAGGTCTGACCCGGCTTTGAAATAGGCGCGGGTGACATCGGCGATCACATCCGGGCGGGTCAGCGCGAGGATGTCATTATTGCCCTTCTGATCGTGCCCGAGATTCAGCGCACCGGCGAAATCCTCTTCGCTCAGCTTGCGGTTCTGGATCTGTGTGCCGAAGGCCCCGTCAAAGATCAGGATGCGTTTGCCAGCTTCAGCAAGGAATTTCTCGCGCGCGCTCATGAGGTTTGCTCCATTGATCGTGCGCTCCCAGGGCGCAGGCCGAGCATGTGGCAGGTGGCATAGGACAGCTCCGCTCGGTTGAGAGTGTAGAAGTGGAATTCGCGCACCCGCTCAGCATAAAGGCGGCGGCAGAATTCAGCGGTGACGGTGGCCGCGACCAGTTCACGCGTGCCGGGGTGATCATCCAGCCCTTCGAACAGGCTTTCCATCCATTGTGGCAAATCCGCCCCGCAGGCAGCGGCGAAGCTCTTGGTGCGGGCAAGATTGCTGATCGGCAGGATGCCGGGAACAATCGGCTTGTCGATCCCCGCCGCAGCAGCACGGTCGCGGAAACGGAAGAAGCAATCCGACGAGAAGAAGAATTGCGTAATCGCGCGGTCCGCGCCTGCGTCCAGCTTGCGCTTGAGGTTGTCCAGATCGGCCTCCGGGCTGGCGGCATCGGGGTGAACCTCGGGATAGGCAGCGACGGAAATCTCGAAGGGGAAGCGCTTTTTCAGGCCCTCCACCAGTTCAGCGGCATTGGCATAGCCATCGGGGTGCGGGGTAAAGGCACTGCCCGGTTCGCCTGCATCGCCGCGCAGGGCAACGATGTGGCGGATTCCGGCTTCCCAGAATTCCTCTGCCACGCGATGCGTTTCATCCTTGCTCGCACCGACACAGGTGAGATGCGCGGCGACCGGCACATCCACTTCGCTTTTCATCCGCCCTGCCAGCGACCAGCTGCGTTCCTTGGTCGAGCCGCCCGCGCCATAGGTGAGCGAGACGAAATCGGGCTGCAACCGCGCGACCGAGCGCACGACGTCGAGCACCTTTTCTTCGCCTTCCGCGCTCTTGGGCGGGAAGAATTCGAACGACACATTGATGTCGCCCGGCAGGCCGGCAAACAGCGGCGTATCGGCAAAGCGCAGCGATTGGTGGGGATAGAGTGGTTGAGTCATTCAGTTTGCTCTGGCTTTGGAGGAGGAGGAAGCCGCGCGTCGGGCGCTGGGCTGCAGCGTAGTCACGGGATTGGCGATGCGGGTGGCGGTCCAGATTTTCACTGGCAGTTCGCCGTCGCTCAGAGTGCGGGTGGCGGTGGGTTTGAAGCCATGGGCAGTGAGCATGTCCTGCACCTGCTCGTCCGAGAAGCCGAGTCTGGCATGGGCATGGCGATCCCGCAGTTCCTCGCGGCTATGGGTCGCCAGATCGACAATCGCGATCCGCCCGCCCGCGCGGCAGACGCGCGCTGCCTCACCCAGCGCATAGGCCGGCTCCTGCGCATAATGCAGCACCTGATGAAAGATCACTGTATCAAAGCTGGCATCCGGCAGCGGCAAGGCGGAAAAATCCCCCTGCACCAGCTCCACAGAGGTCGCGGGCAAGGCCTGCAGGCGCGCCCGGGCAAGGCGCAGCATTTCCGGGCTCTTGTCCACCGCCACCACATGATCGGCAGCACCGGCCAGCAATTCGGCAATCCGCCCGGTGCCAGTGCCAATATCGAGCAGCTGACCCAGCCCCGCCGGACCGGCCTCCCCCTGCCCCAGCGCATCCACCAGTGCGGCCTCGATCTCTTCCGCAGGCACCAGCATCGCCCGCAAGCGGTCCCATTCGGCAGCATGGCGGGCAAAATAATCGGCCGCATGGCGCTCACGTGACTGGCGGATTTCCGCCAGATGACGGCGATCAGCGGCACAGATTTCAGCAAAAGCCGGATCATCACTTTCGCCCGCGGCGAGCATCCGCGCCACCTCGCGTTCAAGCGAGACCGCACCATGTTCGCTGATCGCCTGGCGCAGGAATACCCAGCTGCCCTCGCGCCGACGCTCCGCCAGTCCGGCATCGCACAATATGGCGATATGGCGAGAGACGCGCGGTTGGCTCTGCCCCAGCACATGCGCAAGCTCGCCCACCGCCAGTTCCATAGTGGAAAGCAGGCGCATGATCCGCAGGCGCGTCGGGTCCGCAAGGGCTTTGATGATCGTCTCGATCCGCATTGACATGGGGATATAAAGATATTTTTATATTTGTAAATCCGCAATGCTGTAAACGCGAAAAGGGCCTGCGCGATTGCTCGTACAGACCCTGCCAAAATCCGGACATTGTGAAGAGGTCAGCGTGTCACCGACACGACCAGCCCATCATTGATCCACTGGCCCAGCGCAGCCCCGGCAGCACGTGCAGCCTCTTCTTCGCCGACCTGATCCGCCAGCATGGCACAGGCTTCACCATAGGGCGTGCCGGTCTGCATATGTGCCAGCAAGGTCGCCATTGCAGGGTCAAGCAGACGGAACACCGGTGACAGACCTTCCCGCCAGACCGCCAGCATGGCCGGTCGCTCCAGCGCCAGACAGTCTGCCATTCCTTCTTCTGCCTTCAGCCCCTGCCATAAGTGCGGGATATCATGCCGCACCTCTCGCATCGCCAGCGAGGGCGAGAAGGCCAGCACCATTCCGGCCCAGTCCTCTTCTGCAAAGTCTGCTACGCTGGCCATGAAGCCATCCCGGTCCAGAACCCGCACATCTGCCGCAACAAAGGCAAGGTGCATGGTCCATTCCAGCCATGCCAGTTCCGCCACTTCCGGATCCCGGGCAAAAAGCTCTGCCAGCACGTCCGTGAACCCTTGCCCGATCAGATCAAGCGTCCAGACAGCGGGTGGATTGGTGATCAGATGATGCGCCGCAGCGGCGTTGAAGGCATCATCCCCCACCCATTGCGCGGTGCGGGGAAAGGTCTCGCGCAGGGCATCGACCAGCCGGGTGCGATAGGCGTTGCGATAAATATCCAGTCCGGCAGCAAAGCGTACATCCCAGCCCGCTGGCAAGGCACGGCCTTCCTCCAGCACATGGGCCATGAATTCAGCCTGCTGTGCGGCCAGTTTCAAGCCGCCTCACCCTGACGGGCGCGCATGGTCACGGCATGCGCATAGTCCAGCTCGTCCAGCAATTCTTCCAGCGAGGGAATGTCATCATCGCGTTCGATCATCGTCGCGACTTCACCCAGCAGCGGAACCGCCTGCGCATAAAGCTGCCACACGCCGTCACAGACAGGCCGGTCATGCGTGTCGATCAGAATTTCGCCCGGCGTATGCCCGGCCAGATGCACCTGACGCACACGGTCCAGCGGCAGGCCGCGCAGATAATCCATCGCATCAAAGCCGTGATTATGCGCGCTGACATAGATGTTGTTGATATCGAGCAGCAGATAGCAGCCCGTGCGGCGCGTCATTTCCGCCAGGAATTCCCATTCCTCCATCTCATTGTCAGGAAAGCTGCAATAGGAAGAGGGATTTTCAAACAGCATGGGCCGCCCCAGCGCATCCTGCGCCTCGCTGATATTGGCACAGACCACGTCGAGCGCTTCTTCAATATAGGGCAAGGGCAGCAGATCGTGGCTGTTATGCGCGCTGGTGCGCGTCCAGCAGAGATGGTCTGAGACCCAGAGCGGTTCGACCCGGTCCGCCAGCTGCTTGAGCTTTGCCAGATGGTCGCGGTCCAGCCGCTGCGCACTGCCTACCGACATGGACACGCCATGCAACGCCACCGGGTGCTTTTCCCGCACGCGGGTAAGCACGTCGAGCGGCTTGCCGCCATCGACCATGTAGTTTTCCGAGATCACTTCGACGAAATCGATGAGCACATCGCCATCGAGGAAATCGGAATAATGCGGGCGGCGCAGGCCAAGGCCAAAGCCTTCAAAGGGAGCTATATCAGACATGCCAATCAGATCAGTTTTCCTGCATTAACAGATAGTTAATTAACCAAACCTGTTAAGGTATCCAATTGTAAAAGGTGGTGGCGGCCCGGCCCGCGGGGTATGCGCCGGGCCGCCATAATGAGGTAGTCCGATCAGCCAATATCGCCGATAGTGCCACCCTTGGTCAGGCACTCGCCTGCTTTCATCGCCTTGAAACCGTGGCCCTTGCAGGCATTCTGGCCCTTGCAGGCATTGTCCGCCGTGGCGCAGTCCGCCTGGCCCTTGCAGCTATGCACGCCATAGCAATGGACAGAATCGTCGCCGGAAATGGCAGAGCCGCTGCTGCCTGCGGGCGGCTCTGCAGCGAAGCCTGCCAGCGAGGTAAGGGCAAATGCAGCGGCAGCGGCAGCGACTGCGGCGGGCTTGCGAATAGTGCTCATCAATATTCTCCGTAAATATCTTGCCTGTCCGGGTTGGACAGGAGCTGGTTCGGAACCGGGCCGATGCCGGTTACAGCCAGAAAAAATTCTGATGGCTGTAACAACATCGGGGAGCGGCGCGAATTCCCCGATAGCCCTGGCAATTCATCGGGGCACGGATTTCACATTACCAGACTCATGACCTGAAAGGAAAAGTTCCATGAACAAGGATTCCATCACCCGGATTGCAGGCCTGACCCTTGCCGCCGGGATTACCGCTGGCCTTGCCGCTCAGCCTGCGACTGCAGCCAAGCCGAAGATGGAAAAATGCTATGGCGTGGCCAAGGC
>JAGREF010000165.1 GCA_020446665.1 Sphingomonadaceae bacterium | reverse complement strand
CATGATGCCCAATGGCCCGCAATATCCGGCTCTTTACAAGGTCGCCCCGGCAAAATTCTACCTTGTGGAGACACTGGCCAAGGATACCGCATTCCCCCGCGCCGCAGCCACGCCTGTTCCCGATGCGGAGGAAACGCCAGGGCCGGTAACACGCGGCGCAGCCCCGCCTGTACTTGACCTGCCTTCGATGGAACGCCTTGCGGTTGAAGACGGTCCAGTGCTGATTGGTGAAATCCTGAAGAAGAACACGCTGGAGGCTTTGACAGCGGGCGCCGAGGAAGGCGACCCGGTGGCGCAATATGTACTCGGCTATATCTACCAGCATGGCACCGGAGCCAGGCCGGACAAGGCCAAGGCCCGCCACTGGTTCGAGCAATCTGCAGCGCAGGATCACCCGCTTGGCCAAACAGCCCTCGCCTATTTCCTCCATCGTGAGGAAGATGGGCAAATGGACCGCGTTCTTGCGTTGTATGAGACCGCTGCGGCGAAAGGTTTTGCCAAGGCGCAGAGTCAGCTGGGATATGCGCTGTGGTACGGAACGCTCGGAGCCAAGGACAAGGAACGAGCGATCAGCCTGTTCGAACAGGCCTCTGCCTCCGGCCACGTCTTTGCCACCTATGCCCTCGCTCAATATGCGCCTGACAAGGCGGTGCTGGCGGAAAATCGCCTGCGCGGCATTGCAGCACGAGGCAATGCAGAAGGGGATAACTGGCTGTGCGAACTCTATTATGTGAAGCGCAAGGTTGGCACCGTTGCCAATCACTGTGAAGCTGCCGCACTGGCGGGTTATCCCGCAGCGCGTGCTATCTGGGCCGGGATACTCGCTCGGGGAGAGGGCGTGGAGCGGGACGAGAAGCAAGCGCAATATTGGGCCAGGCTGGCTCTGACCGAACTTGACCCGGTGACTCGCAAGGAGCTTTACGACTACACCGCCAAGAAAATCCTCTGAAGCCACACACGGCGCGCCATAAGCAGGAAAATTCCATGTCCACAACGTTCCAGCTCGACACATCGACCAGTCGTGCCAATCCCACTCCTTCGCCCATGCGCCGCCTGACAGTGCCCAGGATTCGCGCGCGCAAGCAGGATGGGAAGACCGAAGAACCATTGGTGATGCTCACCGCTTATACCGCCCGGCAGGCGCAATTGCTCGACGCCCATTGCGACCTGCTGCTGGTGGGGGATTCGCTCGGCCAGGTAATCTACGGCCTGCCTTCCACTGTCCCGGTCACGCTGGAGATGATGGCCAACCATGCCGCCGCCGTGGTGCGTGGCAGCTATCATTCCGTAGTGGTATGCGACATGCCCTTCGGTGCTTACGAAGCTTCCCCGCAGCAAGCGTTCGAGAGTGCAGCATACCTGCTCAAGCAGAGCGGCGCGGCAGCGGTAAAGCTGGAAGGCGGGCAAGCCATGGCAGAGACCGTTGCTTTCCTCAGCCAGCGCGGCATCCCGGTGATGGGCCATGTCGGACTCACCCCCCAGGCAGTAAACATGCTGGGCGGCTATGGTGCTCGCGGGCGCAGCGATGCGGAAGCCGAGAAGATCGTGTCGGATGCGAAGGCGCTTGACGAGGCCGGCGCGTTTGCCGTGGTCGTCGAAGGCGTGGTGGAACCGATTGCCATTGCCGTCACTGAAGCAATTGCCTGCCCAACCATTGGCATCGGTGCCTCCGCCCGCTGTGACGGGCAGGTGCTGGTAACCGAGGACATGCTTGGCATGTTCGAACGTGTCCCGCGTTTCGTGAAGAAATATGGCAATATCGCCGAGACTATCGAACAGACCGCCGCCCAATATGCCGAAGAAGTTCGCAACCGGACCTTCCCCGGCGAAGAGCAGACATACCAGCCCAAAGCTTAGCAAAAGCCGTTGCGGCAGCTTGCAGCAAAGCGGCTCTTTGGCCTAAGCGACGCGGCATCCCGACCAGCCTTTGCAGACAGGAACAGGCGTGTTCAGATTTTTTCGTGGTTCCATGATTTTCACGATCCTCTGCCTCGCTCTGGCGGGGTGGTATGGCTGGGAATCAAGCGGGACTATTCAGGGCACTGCATCGGTGCTCTGGATCGTCATCGTCCTCTCCATCCTCGAAATCTCGCTGAGTTTTGACAATGCAGTGGTCAATGCCACGGTGCTGCAGGAAATGGACGAAGTCTGGCAGCAACGCTTCCTGACCTGGGGGATTGCCTTTGCCGTGTTCGGGATGCGCGTGGTGTTCCCCCTCGCCATCGTTGCCATTGCGGCGCATATCGGGCCAATGGAGGCGCTGAACCTGTCGCTCAACCAGCCTCAGGAATATGAGCGGATAGTCTCCTCTGCCCATGTCGGCATTGCCGGGTTCGGCGGGGCTTTCCTTGCCATGGTGGGGCTGGAATTCTTCTTCGACCAGGAGAAGGACATTCACTGGATCAGCAAGGTAGAGCGTTTTCTCTCCAGCATTTCCGGGGTCAAGGCGATCGAGATAGCTTTCCTGCTGCTCGCCTTGTGGGGCATTTCAACGCTGCTGGAGGATGCCGATGCGCTGACATTCCTCGTTTCCGGTATCCTTGGGATCGTAACCTTCATCTCGGTAGCCGCGCTCAACACCTGGCTCGAAGTGCGCGACCAAAAGCGCCGGCTCGCCGGGGCTGCGGTCCGTTCCGGGCTCGGCGGTTTTCTCTATCTCAATGTGCTGGATGCTTCGTTCAGCTTTGATGGCGTGATTGGTGCCTTTGCTCTGTCCAACAATATGGTGGTGATTGCACTGGGCCTGTCCATTGGCGCCTTCTTCGTCCGCTCCATGACCATCATGCTGGTCAAGAAAGGGACGCTGGCCGAATATGAATTCCTCGAACATGGGGCGTTCTGGGCGATCATTGCGCTGGGCGGGATCATGCTCGCTTCTGCCAAATGGCATATTCCCGAAACGATCACCGGCCTGATCGGCGCAACGCTGATCGGGCTGAGCCTGTGGTGGTCTGTCCGCAAGAACCGGCGCGAGGCAGCCTCTATTGCTTGAGCGCCAGCTGCTTTGCCAGCGGGGCGGACAGCACCAGTTGCAACAGATGGTATGTCAGTAACGGCACCAGCACCAGCCCGGCGGTCGCAGGCGGGAAGAGGACCATTGCGAGCGGAGCCCCCATCGCCGTGCTTTTCTGTGCACCGGCGAACATGAAGGAAATGCGGTCCGCGCGCGGCAAGTGCATCAACCCGCCCAATGACCATGAGCCGAGAAAGCCGAACAGCATGAGCACGGCTACGCCAGCCAGCAGCATCCCCCAGGATGCAATATCCAGCCGTGACCAGATGCCCTGCTCCACCGCTCCAGAGAATGCGACATAGACAGCAGTGGCAATCGCCAGTCTGTCCATCCAGCCAATCAGCCCCTTATGCTCCACAACCCAGCTATGTGTGCGGGTTTGCAGAGCCTGGCCCATGGCGAAAGGCAGGATCAGGATCACGACGATCTTGATCAGGCCATCGCTGCCGAGTTCGACACCTTCCCCTTCCCCCAGCAGAGAGAAGATCGGCACAGTCACAAACACCCCGAGAATATTGAGCAAGGCAGCCGCAACCACGGAATTGGCTACATTGCCGCCCGCCAAGGAAGTATAGGCCGTGGCCGACTGAACGGTTGAAGGCAGAGCGCCAAGATAGAGAAATCCCAGCGCCAGCAGCGGCGGCAGATGATTGTCTCCAATCTTCGCAATGCCCAGTCCTGCCAGCGCCATAGCACCGAAGCAAAACATGGAAAGCGCCCCCAGCAAACGCCAATTTCCGATCCCGCGCAGCACATCGGCCCGTTCCAGCCGCATACCATTAAGCAGGAACAGCAGGAAAACCGCACTATTGGAAACCATCTGCGCCACGCCACGCGCCGATCCGGTGGCGGGCAGAAAGCTGGCCAGCAGGATCGCCAGCACCAGCAAGCGCACCATCAGATCAATCCGGGAAAACAGGCCTCGCAGCATCACCGGCTCCTGCCCGCCCCGCGCCGGATTGTCGAGCCTTAGCTACTCGCCGATCTTGCTGGCTTTGGCCATCAGCGCTTCCGCCCCCGGCTTGTTGCCAGACCTGGCAAGCGCAACGCCATAAATATTCGTGGCAACGCCATTCATGCGCTGCAGCCGGTATGCCCGCTGGGCCAGGGCAAGCGCCCTGTCGGTATTCCCGCTGCGCAAGGCAGCCTCTGCCTGCAGCGAAACCAGCAAGGGGTCCCGCTCACCCCCGATTTTCATCGTATGATCCAGCAGAATGGTGGCCTGCGCAAAATCCTGCCGATCAAAGGCTCGCCGCGCCAGCATGGCGACGGCCTCCACATTATTGGGATCACCGGCAACATGGTTGCGCAACAGGATCAAGGCATCGTTCCCCCGCCCGGATGCCTCAAGCGCGGCGATCATCCGGCGTGTTAGTGACCAGGGCCTGCGTACGCGGGCAGATTGATCATACAGCTCCAGCGCAGGCCCGATCCGGCGTGCGGCCAGTTCGGCATCGCCCGCCAGGCTCAAGGCGTCAGCAGAGCCAGGATAGCGGGCACGGAAGGCCTCCCCCCCCGCCGCCGCCGCTTCGCGCTGGCCGGATACGATCAATCCGCGCACCAGCGACAAGGCATCCTTGCCGCGTTCGACCCCGCGCGATTCCACCACCGCCAGCGGCGTTACGCCCGGCACCGCAATCAGATTGTCCGTGCGCGGCTGCGTCGCCCGGTCAAGATAGATGGCCGCCTTGTCCCGCTGGCCCATCACCTCATGCGCGCGACCAACCAGTGTGGCCAGATAGGGCGAAGCGCTGGGCAGCAAGGCTGCTTCACCAAAGCGATGCGCCAGTTCGCGATGGCTACCCTCCAGCGCAAGCGACCGGGCCAGCAACAACCGCACACGGCGGTTATCTGGTTGCAAGCGGGCGAGCCGGTCAAACTCCTGCGAGGCGCTGGCATAATTGCCGCTGCGCATGTCGATAATGCCCGACAGCAGCATGGCAGCTGGCATGTCGCGATGCGCCTGGTTGGTCAGTTGCAGCAACCGCCGGGCAAGGTTGTAATTGCCCGCCCGCGCCGCCAGCACAGCTTGCAAGTAATAGGCCCGCGGATTGCGCGGATCGAGCTCCGTCATCCGCCGCACCACCTGCAGCAAGTCGCGCGCACGACCCAATTCCCCAAGCGTCGCCGCATAATCGCCCAACAGGTCCAGATTGTCAGGGTTCTGCTCCACAGCGCGTTCAAACCAGCCCAGCGCCGCCTGCATGCCCTCTGCATCGCGGACCAGCTGTCCGCGAAACTGTAGCGCGGCCGGATTATCCGGCCCCAGCTCTACCGCCTTGATGCTGGCTTCGACTGCGGGCAATTGCTCGCCACCGCGATAGCGCAAGCGACCAATATCGACCCACAGGTTGGAATCATCAGGGATGAAGCCATAAGCACGGTCAAAGGCCTGCCCTGCCGCGGGCAAGTTCCCTTCACGCAGTTCAAGGCGGCCGAGCATGTGGAAGCCGTGGCCCGCACTCTCTTCGGAAAATTCACCGTCACCAAGCCAGCGGCGCGCCTCTGCCAATTCGCCCTGTGCCAGTTCGGCTTCACCAAGAAAGGCAGCCAGTTCTTCGCGCGGCGTTCCACCGTCCAGCAGTCCGCGCAAGATAATCTCGGCCCCCAGTGCATCACCGTGACGCAAGGCCTCCTTCGCCGTCTCCACGGAGGGAGGCGGCGGCGGCGGATCGCCGCAAGCCGCAAGCAAGAGCAGCAAAACTGCCCCCGCCCACAGCCGGAAACGGGAAAGGTCAGGCGTGAAGGTCATACTGCTTGAGCAAATCGTAAAGCGTAGGTCGGCTGATACCCAGCAGCTTTGCAGTGTTGGAGATATTCCCGTCCGTCCTGGCCAGCGCATGGCGGATCACGACTCGGTCTGACCTCTCGCGGGCGCATTTGAGGTTGAGCACTTCCTCGCCGCCTTCATCCTCGTTACCCAGGTCAAGATCCTCTGTCGTCACCAGCTTGCCATCGGCCATGATGACCGAACGCTTCACCCGGTTTTCCAGCTCACGGACATTGCCCGGCCAGTTCCATGAATCGATGGCAGCCAGCGCATCTGGAGCAAAGCCTTTGACTTGCGGGTTCATTTCCTTCGCAAAGCGCTGGAGGAAAGCCTTGGCGAGCAGGATTGCGTCACCGGGTCGCTCCGCCAGAGCCGGAATCTTTATGACGATTTCCGCGAGGCGATAGAACAGGTCCTCGCGGAACCGACCCTCCGCAATCATGCCTTCGAGGTCCTGGTGCGTGGCGCAGACGATCCGCGTATCCACCGCAATGGGTTTGCGCCCGCCGATCCTCTCGATCGAACGCTCCTGCAGGAAGCGTAACAATTTCACCTGCAGTTGCAGCGGGATATCGCCCACTTCATCGAGGAACAAGGTGCCGCCATTGGCTTGTTCGATCTTGCCTTCGGTGGTCTTCACTGCGCCGGTAAAGGCACCTTTTTCATGCCCGAACAGCTCGCTTTCCAGCAGGTTTTCCGGGATCGCTGCACAGTTGATAGCGACAAAGGCTCCATCCTTGCGTTCACTCGCATCGTGCAATCCGCGGGCGAGCAGTTCCTTGCCGGTGCCGCTTGCCCCCAATAGCATCACTGATGCGCTGGTATTGGCAACGCGTTCAATCGTCCGGGCGACCTTGGCCATTTCCGGTGCGCCGGTGATCAGGCTGCCGAGCACGCGGTTATCATCGCCCACCCGCGCTGCAAGACGCTGGTTCTCTTCCTCGATCTCATGCAGGTTGAAAGCCCGCCGCACGATCAGGCCGAGCGCTTCGATATCAACCGGCTTCTGGTAGAAGTCATAGGCACCATGCTTGATCGCATTCAGCGCGCTTTCCCGCGCGCCATGGCCGCTGGCCACGATGACTTTCGTATCGGGCTTGAGCGCCATGATCGCATCGAGCA
>JAGREF010000164.1 GCA_020446665.1 Sphingomonadaceae bacterium | reverse complement strand
ACCACTCTGGCGAGCATGGCGTAGTCGCTAACCCCTCGACGCTTGGCGAAGTCAGCAAGCAGCCGATATTGTGACGGACTGAGGCGCACCGTCTGCGCCCGCGCGCTCAACGACCCGCTCCGATAGCGATGCTGATCGCAATCGCGAAAAATGGCGCAATAGCGTTGGCTCGTGGGCGCTCGTCCGGGCGAGATGCTATTAGCATCTCGTCAAACCCGCAGAATAGCGTGATGCACCCGTGCGTAGGGTGTGTAGGTAAATTCCGGGTCCGATGCGCAGCATCGCGGCCCATTCTCGCTTCAAGAAAATCTCCAGGTTTAGGCTTGTGTCGCCCCGGGCGAACTGCACCAAAGATGCGCAAGCATGATGGCTTCGTCGAGCCGAGGTGGCAGCAAGTTAGCTGGTCATTGGCTCCTGCGGCAGCCGCATGAATGGAGGTCGGCATCAACCTCACTGCGAGGTCGTTCTTGGTAGTCATGACAGGCTCCTGATTGGATAGAACACTGTCACTCTTGCCGCTCCCCGAGAGCGTATGGACTATCTCGCATCAGAGATCAGATTGATCCCCACTTCCTGCCAATGCGATAACCACCGCTCTTCTTCCGACAGGGGTGACAAAAGAAGGGCTAAACTGTCTTACCCGGTGTAGGAAAGCGTTCCAGATTACAGCGTAGGGTGTGCGACAAAGGCCAGCCCCCAATTTAATCCTCCGGCGGCAATGGATCGAGCTCTTTGCCTTGGCGCAACTGATCCAGATAGTCGCTCCACCACTGCGCCATTCTGACACGTTCCTGCCAATGCGCACCCCGATGATAAGCCGCCCGCACCTTGTCACGATCACCATGAGCCAAAGCCCTCTCAATCGCGTCGGGATGCCAATAGCCACTCTCATTGAGCAGGGTCGATGCCATGGCCCTGAAGCCATGCGCAGTCATATCGTCGGTCGTATAGCCAAGCCTGCGCAAGGCAGCATTGATGGTGTTGTCACTCATGGGACGAGTTCGGGTGCGGATCGATGGGAAGACATAAGCGTCCCGTCCACTCAGCATCCGTGCTTCGCGCAGTATGGTCAGCACCTGTCGCGATAGCGGAACGCGGTGATCCTTGCGCATCTTGGTCTTCTTTGCCGGGATCGTCCAAAGTGCCGCTTCGAAGTCAATCTCCTTCCATTGGGCCTGCCGCAATTCGCCGGGGCGCACAAAGACATGGGGGGCGAGTTGCAGCGCCAGCTTTGTAATCGGCTGGCCGTCATAATCCTCGATAGCGCGAAGCAACTCGCCGACCTTCCCTGGCTCCAGGACAGCCCCATAATGGGTGACAGTCGGGCTCGTCAGCGCCCCGCGCAGATCGCGGGTCGGATCTGACCGGATACGGGCAGTCGCCACGGCATAGCGGAACACCGCCCCGGCCAATTGCAAAGTACGTCTGGCACTTTCCAGCTTTCCTCGCTTCTCGATCCTGCGCACTGCAGTCAGCACATCGATCGGCTCTATCTCCACAATAGGCATCTTGCCGATTGTACCATTGAGCAGCGACAGCAAATACTCACAGCGTTTGGCTGTGGCCGGAGCCCAGGCCCTCTGCCCATCCCGCCTGCGCTTGTCACAATATTCAGCAGAGATGGCAGCGAAGCTATGTTCGCTGTCTAGTGTTGCCCTTGCCTTGGCACGTTGCTTTTCCAGTGAAGGGTCTTTGCCCAGAGCCAACAGCTCGCGCGCCTCATCGCGTTTGATCCGGGCGTTGCCCAGACCAATCTCGGGATAGCTACCTATCGCCAGCTTTTTCTCCCTTCCGCCAATCCGGTACTTCATGCGCCATAGCTTGCTACCATTGGGCTGAACTTGCAGGAACAGACCCAGGCCATCGCCCATCTTGAAGGGCTTCTCCCGTGGCTTGGCATTTCGAATCGCGAGATCTGTAAGCGGCATGAAAGCTGGCCTTTCCACAAGCAGTGCCCCCATCAAGGGGGCACCCAAATTGAAATGCGCCCTGATACCCCTTAATAAGGCCCCCAATCGCCGGAGATGCAGCGAGATTTTGCAGGCAAAGTTGAGACACGAAGGCGCTCGAAACCCAAGGGTTTCTGCGGGCCTTATAGACAATCTTGGATTTTCTGGAAAGTGGCGGCTGGAGCGGGTAGCGGGAATCGAACCCGCATAACTAGCTTGGAAGGCTAGGGCTTTACCACTAAGCTATACCCGCATGCGCCGGGTGCTTCAGCAAGGGCGCGCTTGCCACGCAATTGGGCGCTTCGTCAAGCTTGCTCGTCAGCTTCCGGTGGCGGTTCCACCAGCATTTCCACGCGGCGATTGGCTGCCCGGCCCGCTTCGTCAGGCTGGCCATTCGGATGGGCATTGGGAGCCGCCTGACGCATCTCACCCAGGGGAATGATCGTGATCCGGCGTTCCGCAATTCCGGCATCCACCAGATAGGCCTGGACCGCCTCTGCGCGCTGGCGCGAAACGCGCAGATTGGCGCTGTCTGTGCCGACAGAATCCGTATGGCCAGCAAGAGTGATCGGACCGCCGGACGCCATCTGCGGGGTTGAGATGGCTTGCTCCAGCACCTGTCGCGCCGCCTGATCCAGCTGCGTGCCGTTATCAGCGAAAGAGATGGTCACTTCCAGTCGCGTGAGTTGTGGCTGGCTTGCGCCCTGATCCACCTCTTCCCGGATGATGGATCGGGATGGTTCGGCTGCTTCGTCCGCTTTGTCCCGTATATTTGTCTCCGGCGGCATGGGCGAGGCATCTTCCTGCGCTTCCCCGCAGGCGGCCAATGACAGGATTGCAGTAGCAATGCAGAGGCGAGACAGGATTGAGAGCGAGCTGATATTCATGGCAGTTCCGGGTTCATGCGGGCTTGGCGCGGGTTTCGCGCCTGCGGCTGCGGCGATTTTCGCCGGTGGTCGGCGCGGCTTTCTCGCCGGGCGGTGAGAAAGAGACGATCACGTCACCTGGTTGTGGCTGTGGCTGCGATGCATGGCTGAAGAAGTGCATCACCCCGCCCTTGCGCAGCAGCAGCAGCATCTGCCCTTCTTCCGGGAGTGTCTCACGCGCGTCGTCAAAATCGAATTCTTCCGACAATCGGGTGCGGCGGAAAATCCAGCCCTGCTGGAGCAGCTCATGGACATCGGTTACGCCGAAGCCGGCCTTGAACAGCGCCCGCCCGCGCAGGCTTTCCGGCAGGGCGCTCTTGTCAAGCTCAGCAGTTTCGCCGAGCTGATATACGGCATCCCGGCCCACTTCATAGGCGAATTCATTGCAAACCAGCGCGTTATAGGCCTCGTTATCGGTGGCGGCGACGAGGACCTGAAACGGGGCGAGGTCGAGATTATGCTCGGTCGCTTCGTTGAGAATTTCGCCATGGTAATAGGGGATGCCCTGTTGCCGGGCCGTAGCAAGGCGTTGCCAGCTGGAATCGACCACCATGACCGGGGTCCGCAATTGCTCCATCTGTTTCGCCAAAGCGATTGTCCATGGAGTGCTGCCAACGATCAGCAGGCCGGGGCGCGATGTCCCTTTCACCCCCAGCCAGCGGGCCACCAGATCAATGGTAAAGCCATGGGCAATAATGGTGGCCACCACCACGGCAAAGCTCAGCCCGATAAGGATGTTGCCATCGGCATAGCCCAGTTCCGTCAGCCGTAGCGCAAACAGCCCGGAAATAGCCACCAGCACGATCCCGCGCGGTGCGATCCAGGCGAGGAACAGCCGTTCATTCCAGGGGACCGTGCTGAAGGCGAGGCTCAGCAGGATCGTGGCCGGGCGCACGAGGAACAGCACCGCCAGCAGAAACAGGCCAAAGCGCCATTCGAAACTGCGCAATTGCGCAAAGTCCAGCGACGCAGACAGCAGGATGAAGATACCAGCCACCAGCAGCACGGCCACATTCTGTTTGAAGGGGTGGATACTGCGCAGGCTGGACATGTTCGAATTGGCGAGCGCAATGCCCATCACCGTCACGGCGACCAACCCTGCTTCGTGCTCGATCAGGTTCGACAGCACAAACACGCCTATCACGCTGGTCAACAAGACCGGAACCTTGAGATATTCCGGGATCAACCCGCGTGGAAAACTCCAGGCGATAAAGCGCGCAGCAGCATAACCAACCAGGCCTGACAGCACTGCGGCGATAAGCATGGGCGGCACCACTTCAAACATGGTCGCGCCGTCACTGCGCAAGCGGAAATATTCATAGGCAATCACCGCGCACAACGCGCCGATCGGGTCGTTGACGATCCCCTCCCATTTGAGAATTGCGGCAGGGCGTTGCTGAATGGTCGACTGGCGCAGCAGCGGCATGACCACTGTTGGCCCGGTGACCACCAAAATGCCGCCAAACAGGATAGCGACCGGCCATACCAGCCCGGCAACATAGAAGCCTGCCAGGCTGCCCAGCAGCCAGCCAATCGGGACCCCGAAGATTACCAGTCGCAAAACTCCGTCACCGGCTTTCTTCAATTCCCGGAAATCGAGGCTAAGGCCGCCTTCGAACAGGATCAGCGCGACACCGATGGAGACCATCGGCTCCAGCAAATCACCAAACGCCTTGTCAGGGTCGATCAGGTGGAAAACCGGCCCGGCCAGAAAACCGGCCGCCAGCATCAGCACGATGGCAGGCCAGCCCGTGCGCCATGCCAGCCATTGCGATCCGATACCGAGTATCCCGACCAGCGCGATGGTGATGGCCTGTTCTTCCATGGGCTCCTTGATACAGCAGGAGCATGAGACTCCTGCTATCTATAATGCCTGAATTGGCAAATCTTTCCAGTAGATGGCCCGTATGGCTTCAGTCGCCTTCGAAATCCATCACCGCGTCAACTGCGATCCCGGCATCCCGCAGCAGGGCCGCGCCGCTCAGATCGGGCAGGTCGATCACGAACAAGGCCTGTTCAATCACGGCTCCGGCCTGGCGCAGGAGCTGCGCGGCGGCCAGCGCGGTGCCACCCGTGGCAATCAGGTCGTCGACCATGACGATACGCTGCCCTTCGACAATGGCGGTTGGATCGATCTCGAGCCGGTCCGCGCCATATTCCAGCGCATAATCAATCCCGATGGTTTCTACCGGCAATTTGCCCGCCTTGCGTACCGGGATAAAGCCAAGGCCAAGGCGGACTGCCACCGCTGTCCCGAAGATGAAGCCGCGCGCTTCCATCCCGGCGATTGCCTGGGCACCCGACAAGCGCGCCTTTTCCGCGAGTAATTCTACCGTTGCAGCGAGGCCGGGCCCGTCTGCGATCAGAGTGGTAATGTCGCGGAACTGGATGCCCTTGGCTGGAAAGTCCGGCACAGTGCGCACCAGCGCCTTGATCTCTTCCGGGGTCATTTTGCGCTCCATATATCCAGTTCAAAACGAAAGCGCCCCTCGCATCCGGGGATGGAGGGGCGCTCTTTTATCGGTTCATCCGAAGAAGCGGCTCAGGCTGCTTTCTTCTTTTTCTT
>JAGREF010000163.1 GCA_020446665.1 Sphingomonadaceae bacterium | reverse complement strand
AGAGCATGGCGATCCTCGAATGGCTTGATGAGGCCTATCCCGCCCATCCGCTGCTGCCCACCGATCTCGAACAGCGCTTTACCGTGCGCGAGCTGGCTTATGCCAATGCCACGGAATTGCATGCGCCGCTGAACCTGCCGGTGCTGCAATATCTCAAGCAACCGCTCGGCCATTCGCAGGACGAGATCGAGACCTGGTATCGCCACTGGCTGGCCAAGACGCTGGGCGCAGTGGAAGCGCGGCTGGCACAATTGGGCAGCGACGATTTCCTGCTGGATACGCCCGGCCTGTTCGAAGTGGTGCTGGTGCCGCAGCTCTATAATGCGCGGCGCTTTGCCTTCGACCTTTCGCAGATGCCACATATCACCCGGATTGAAGCGGCCTGCCTTGCATTGCCGCCCTTTGAGCGGGCACACCCTGACAACCAGCCCGATAATCCGGAGAGGAACCCTGCATGAAGCTCGCTTCACTCAATAATGGCAGCCGCGATGGCCAATTGGTGGTCGTGTCCAAGGACCTCACCCGCTATTGCGCGGCCAGCAATATCGCGCCGAGCTTGCAGGCCGCGCTGGATGACTGGGACCATTGCGAGCCGCTGCTGCAGGCGCTCTATACCGATGTCGAGCATCAGGTGGTGCCATGCGAGCGTTTCCACGAGCGCGAGGCGCATTCGCCGCTGCCGCGCGCCTATCAGTGGGCCGATGGCAGCGCCTACGTCAATCACGTGGAGCTGGTGCGCCGGGCACGCGGGGCCGAACTGCCCGACAGTTTCTGGCACGATCCGCTGATGTATCAGGGCGGCAGCGACAACTTCCTGCCCCCGCGCGCGCCGATCCCGCTGAAAGACACCGCCTGGGGCTGCGACATGGAAGGCGAAATTGCCTGCATCACCGATGATGTGCCGATGGGCGTCAGCGCCGCCGATGCAGCGGGCCATATCAAGCTGCTGATGCTGGTGAACGATGTTTCCCTGCGCGGCCTGATCCCGGGCGAACTGGCCAAGGGGTTCGGCTTTTTCCAGTCCAAACCCGCCAGCGCTTTCAGCCCGGTGGCGGTCACGCCCGACGAACTGGGCGATGCCTGGCAGGATGCGCGCATCCATCTGCCGCTGATGGTGGATTATAATGGCCAGCCCTTTGGCCGCGCGGATGCCGGGGTCGATGCGACCTTTAGCCTCGCAGACCTGATCGCCCATGCGGCAAAGACACGCCAGCTTTGCGCGGGCACGATCATCGGGTCCGGCACAGTCTCCAACAAGGACGCCGATGGCAGCGCGGGCAAGCCGGTGGCCGAAGGCGGCAAGGGCTATAGCTGCATCGCGGAAATCCGCATGATCGAAACGATTGCCAATGGCGAGCCCGGCACCCCTTTCATGGCGCCGGGAGACATTGTCCGCATCGAAATGCGCGATGCCGCCAACCACTCGATCTTCGGCGCGATCGAGCAGGCAGTGGTGCAAGCCTAGCGCGCCACGCCACCCTTGCGTCACGACAGGGCATGATGCACCGTCCCGCCAATTGCCAAAGGCATGGGAGGAGAGTCGCATGGCCACGGTAGAAAAGGCACCAGTTGCCCAGTTCACGGTTACACGCGGGCTGACCTTTGCTGATCTGAAGGCATCACTGACCTCAGGGCTGAGGGATTTCCTCGCCTGCCCGATCTATGGCCTGTTCTTTGCCAGCATCTATGTCGGCGGAGGGTTGTTTGCCGCCTATGCGCTGTTCCAATGGGGATCGCC
>JAGREF010000162.1 GCA_020446665.1 Sphingomonadaceae bacterium | reverse complement strand
CCATTTGCTGCTGGATGGTTTCCGCAGCCTTCTGCGCGGCCTGGATCATCTCTTCCATCGATTTCATCGGTCTGTCCTGACTTGCCTAGCCCCATTTGCGGCCGGCACCTGCCGCCGCCTGGGTTTCTTCATCAAATTCCGCATCGGGGAATGCCTCGAATGTGGCCTTCACCAGCGGATGTTCAAGCATCTGGTCATGCGCAGCCTGCTGATTGGCTTCCTGAGCCTCCACCAGCGTGGGCGCACCGCCCTCTGCAACTTCCTCCAGCTGCCAGCGTTCCCCGGTCGCCGCCATCAGCGCATCGCGCAATTGCGGGCCGACATCGTCCCGAAACTGCGAAGCGCGCGCATAACGCAGCAGGCCCGGAGCCAGTTCCACCACCCGCAATTGCATCTTCATGATGCTGGCCGCAAGCGGTTGCCCGGCATGATCCACCTGATCGATCAGCGCGGCCCAGTCTGGTGCCGGGGTGTGGCTCTGCGCTTGCGCCGTGGATGCGTCACCACCGGCAGTGGCCGGGGCATGGGCCGGGCTATTGGCCATTGCCGCTCCCTTTGCCGCCAGTTCCTCCAGCTTCTTCACCAGGCCGCCCGGATCGGGCATATCCGCTGCATGGAGCGTACGCAGCAGCGCCATCTGTGCCGCTACCAGCTGGTCCGGCGCCTGCCGTGTCTCGTCATGCCCCTTGAGCAGAAGCTGCCATAGCCGGTGCAATTGGGCGGGTTTCATTCGGCCAGCCCATTCGGCCAGTTCCGCGCTTTCTTCCGGCGTTGGCGCATCCGGTTCCCCGCCGCTGACCTGCGCCAGAGTGATCCGGTGGGTGAAATCCATCAGCCCGCGCATCAACGCCAGCGGCTCCACGCCCAGCGCATATTGATCTGCTATCGAAGCCAGCAGCGCCTTGGCATCGCCTTCCAGCAGATGCGCAAACAGCCGCCTGCGCGCGCCCTTGTCGGCGAGACCCAGCATGTCACGCACACGCTCTGCCGTAACCTTGCCATCCGTGTCGAGATCCGCATGGGCAATGGCCTGATCAAGGATCGAGAGCCCATCGCGCACGGAACCTTCAGCTGCTGCGGCGACCATATGCAGCGCCTCTGGCTCTGCTTCGACCTGTTCCTGTTCGCACACCCATGCGAAGTGACTTTGCAGCAATTCGGCCGGGATGCGTCGCAAATCGAAACGCTGGGTGCGGCTGAGCACAGTGACGGGCAGCTTTTCCACCTCGGTGGTGGCGAAAAGGAATTTCACATGGGCGGGCGGCTCTTCAAGTGTCTTGAGCAAGGCATTGAAAGCATTGCGCGAGAGCATGTGAACTTCGTCGATAATGTAGATCTTGTAGCGCGCGCTGACCGCGGCATAGCGCACCGCTTCGATGATCTCGCGCACATCGTCCACGCCGGTATGGCTGGCGGCGTCCATCTCGATCACATCGATATGGCGCCCCTCCGCAATCGCGGTACAAGGTTCGCACTGGCCACAGGGGTCGATGGTGGGGCCGCCCTGCCCATCCGGCCCGATGCAGTTCAGCGCCTTGGCAATCAGCCGAGCGGTAGAGGTCTTGCCCACCCCGCGCACGCCGGTCATCAGGAAGGCATGGGCCAGCCGGTCGCGCTTGATCGCATTGGCCAGCGTGCGCACCATCGGTTCCTGCCCGATCAGTTCGCTGAAGGTCTGCGGGCGATATTTGCGCGCCAGCACGCGATAGGGCTGATTGGCAGCCGGGGGCGCGGGCGTCGCTGCCGGAGCTGGCTCAACCGGCTCGGCGGGCGTAGCAGGCGCATCGCCAAACATGGCAGACTGACCCGCAGCCTCCAGCTCGGCAGCTGATGGCGCAGCTTCCTGCTCCTCCTCGTCCCAAGGGGGCGGGCCTGAATTATCCGGTGAATCACCCATGGGCCCCAATCTAGGTGCGCCGCGCAGGCTTGTCGAATGCGAAGGCGCTTGACATTTCAGTTGCAAATTGAAATTCTTTTGCCAACACGCAGGAGGCTTTCCCCATGACGATCCGCGCAGGGCGCTTTGCCGCCGATTTTTCCGGCCCGCTGGTGGTTTTCATCATCGGCATGCGGATCAATCATTTCCACAAGATTGGCAAATGGTGGCCCGTGGCCCGCTCCATGCGGCCCATGATCGAGGAATTATCGCGCCAGCCGGAGAGCGGGTTTCTGGGGGCCGAAACCCTCTTTCAGAACCTGCGCACGGTGATGCTGGTGCAATATTGGCGCGATTTTGACAGTCTGGAGGCCTATGCGCGCGACCGGGAGCAATTGCATCTGCCCGCCTGGACCGCCTTCAACAAAGCCATCGGCAATGACGGGACCGTGGGCATATTTCACGAAACCTACACGGTGCAGGCCGGACAATATGAAACGATTTACGGCAATATGCCGCCCTTTGGCCTGGGTAAGGTAGCCGGGCTGGTGCCCGCGACGGGATCACGCAGCGCCGCACGCACGCGGATGCAGGTTACGGCAGAATAGAGGAAAAAGGAGCCGGCCGACCCGCCGCA
>JAGREF010000161.1 GCA_020446665.1 Sphingomonadaceae bacterium | reverse complement strand
GGAGTCAACAGGGGCAGTGCGAAAAATTTTGCGAGCGTCAGTGCCGTTCAGGACGCGTGTTGCACCAGCCCCAGTCGCTCCCGCCGGGTCCAGCGCCAGAGAAGGAGCACGGCCGCGAAGGACAGGCCGGCTGCCAGCCCGATCCAGACGCCGGTCCCTTGCAGCGGTGTGCGGAAGCCCAGCCACAGCGCCATACCCATGCCCGGCACCCAATAGCTGAACAGCGCGATCACCATCGGCATGCGCGTATCCTGTAAACCCCGCAGAGCCCCGGCAGCAACCGCTTGCAACCCGTCCACCAGCTGGAAGGCTGCGGCGATGAGCAAATAGCGCAGGGCAAAGCTGACCAGTACGGCATTTTCGGCGGCACCGGGATCGACATAGATTTGCAGCACGAAGCGGGGAAAGGCGAGCATCACAGCGGCGCTGGCGAGCGCAAAGCCGGTCGCCATGGCCAGCGAGGCCCAGCCCGCCCGTGTAATTGCCAGCTTGTCGCGCGCGCCATAGTGATAGCCGACGCGGATTGTGGCGGCCTGTCCGATTCCGAATGGTATTTGGAAGGCTAGTGCTGCGATCTGCAAGGCGACGGTATGCGCAGCCAGCTCTGCCGGGCCGATCCGCCCCATGATGAAGGCCGCGCCGCTGAACAGACCTGCCTCTGCAACGATGGTAAGCGCGACGGGCAGGCCCAGCACGACCAGTTCACGCAACCGGCTCCATTCAGGCTTCCACCAATTGCCGAATATACGATAGCGGCGCAGGCGGTGATCCCACAGGATCGCGATGACATAGGCGCACAGGATAAACAGCGCGGTGATGACGCTGGAAAGGGCTGACCCTTCCAGCCCCAGCTTTGGCGCGCCGAAATGGCCAAAGACCAGCGCGTAATTGCCCAGCGCACTGACCGCGATGGCGCTGGCAGTGATGAGCGTAGCGAAGACCGGGCGGCCCAGCGCAGAGACAAAGCAGCGCAGCACATTGGCCAGAATCATCGGGATCATCGCCCAGATGATGATCCGTAGAAACCGGTCCGCCAGCAGGATGATCGCATCGTCCTGTCCGGTCAGCCGCATCAGCGCCGGCCCGGCGAGGCAACCCACCATGCCCAGTGCTCCGCAAACCACCGCCAGCCATAAGGCCATGCGGGTGGAGCGGCGCACTTCGCGCACGGAATGTTTCTTGCGCCCCAGTTCCTCTGCGATCAGCGCCGCGACAATTCCGGTCAGCCCGGAAAAGGCCCACATCAGCAGCCCGAACAGAGCGATGGACAGCGAAACGGCTGCCAGTTCCTGTTGGCCCAGCCGCGCCACGAACATCACATCCACGGCATGCACCAGCATCTGCAGCAAATTTGCTGCAGCCAGCGGCCAGGCAAGCGCAAAGGTAGCAGCAAATTCGCTGCGCCAGCTGGCAGGGGAAAGGCGGGTCGCTTGCGTCATGAGGTTCGCCCCGATAGGCGCAGCGGCGTATCGGGGAAAGTGCGAACTGCCATGTGATTCTTGCGCCGTGTCAAAGAGACATGGAATTGCCCAGCTTAGGCAGTCAGCGTGGGGAGCAGCATCATCGGCCGATTAGCGGCCTCAGGAAGGGAAAGTATCAATGCGTAAACTTGCACCTTTTGCGGCACTTGTCCTGCTTGCCGGTTGCGGGCAAGGCACGGAAGAATCCGCTGCAGACGCTCCGGAATCTGCCGCTCCGGTTGAAGCTCCAACGGAAGAAGCCGTTGTGGAGGCCCCTGCAGAAGACGCTGCGGCTCAGGTCGAGGCAGCTACTACCACCGCCGTTGCAGCTGCGCCTGCCGCCTTTGCCCAATGCAAGGTGTGTCATGCTGTGGAGGCTGGCAAGAACGGCGTCGGCCCGTCGCT
>JAGREF010000160.1 GCA_020446665.1 Sphingomonadaceae bacterium | reverse complement strand
TTCAGGGCCTGCAATTGCGGCTGGAACCGTTTGAGGATGTCGAGATCATCGACACCTGCTCCAACGGCCGCGACGCGATCCGCAAGATCAAGACGGAGAAGCCGGACCTCGTCTTCCTCGACATTCAGATGCCGGGGTTTGACGGATTTTCCGTGGTCAAGGGCGTGATGGAGATCGAACCGCCGCTCTTCGTCTTTGTCACCGCCTATCAGGAACATGCCGTGCGCGCCTTTGAAGCCAATGCGGTGCATTATCTGATGAAGCCGGTCGATGAAGTCGCGCTGGCCGATACGATCGAGCGTGTCCGCGTGCGGCTGGCGGAGAAACGCTCTGCCGAAGAGGCGGAAAAGCTGATGAATGTGCTGTCAGAAGTTGCCCCCGATGCGGCCGAGGAATTTTCCGAAAGCAGCGAAGGCGAAAGCGCGGACCGGTTCGAAAAGCTCATCAATATCAAGGATCGCGGCCAGATCTTCCGCGTAGAAGTGGATTCGATCGAACATATCGAAGCCGCGGGCGACTATATGTGCATCTATACAGGCGACAATTCGCTGATCCTGCGCGAAACGATGAAAGACCTTGAGCGGCGGCTTGACCCGCGCAAATTCCAGCGTGTGCACCGCTCCACCATCGTCAATCTAAACCAGGTCCGCCAGGTTCGCCCGCATACCAATGGCGAGTGCTTCCTCGTGCTGGAAAGCGGGGCAGAAGTGAAGGTCAGCCGGTCCTATCGGGATGTGGTGGCCCGCTTCGTGCATTGATTTTTGCGTCCCTCCGGCTGGCGCGCTGAAAACCTGTCTCGACTTGGCGCGGCGCGAGGCGCTAGGGACGGGGTATGAGCAAATTTTCTCTCACCGGTTTCGATCTGGATGCCTTTGTCCGCGACACGCTTGCCGAAGATCTTGGCGAAGGGCTCCCCGGCGGTGGGCATGACGTTACCAGCGAAAGCGTGATCCCCGCCGATGCGCGCTTTTCCGGCATCATGGACAGCCGCGATGCGATTACCGTGGCTGGCCTGCCGATAGCCGAAGCTTTCTTCCGCGCGCTCGATCCCGCAATGGAGATTGAAGTGCTGGTGGCAGAGGGCGAGGCTGTGCCTGCAGGCTCTGACCTGATGCGGCTTAGCGGCAATGCCCGCGCCATGCTGACGGCAGAGCGCAGCGCGCTCAACACTGTGCAGCATCTTTCCGGCATTGCCACCATGACCCGCGAATATGTCGATGCGATGGGCGAGACCAGCGCCGTGCTGCTCGATACGCGCAAGACCATTCCCGGCCTGCGCCATCTGGAGAAATACGCCACGCGCATGGGCGGTGCACAGAACCACCGGATGGGGTTGTGGGATGCGGCGATGATCAAGGACAATCATGTGCTGGTGGCCGGATCGGTGGGCGAGGCAGTGCGCCGCGCGCGCGACAATGGCGTGGCGCATATTATCTGCGAGGTGGACCGGATCGACCAGATCGAACCGGCACTGGCCGCAGGCGCGCATCATCTGTTGCTCGACAATATGGACCCGGCCACCTTGCGCGAAGCGGTGGCGCTGGTCGCCGGGCGGGTGCCGACAGAAGCCAGCGGCGGTGTCAATCTCGACACGATTGCAGCCAAGGCAGCAACCGGCGTGACCTATGTTTCGGTCGGGCGGCTGACGCAGAGCGCACCAGCCGCCGATATCGGGCTGGATTTCACCCCGCTGTGATGATGGGCAGGACATGGCTTGCCGCGCTTGGCCCACTGGCTGCGCTGGCGCTGCTGCCCGCTATGGCGCAAGCGCAAGCCTATCAGTGCCGCGTGCCGGATCGCGTGTCTGTCCCCGATATTCGCGCCGACGAGCAGCCGCGCCGCGTGCCTACCACCGGTTATACGCTGGCGCTCAGCTGGTCGCCCGAACATTGCAAGGGGCGCGAGACCTCTGCCCGCGATGCGCTGCAATGTTCGGGCCGCAATGGCCGCTTCGGGCTGATCGTGCATGGGCTGTGGCCCGAAGGGCGCAGCACATGGCCGCAATGGTGCCCCACC
>JAGREF010000159.1 GCA_020446665.1 Sphingomonadaceae bacterium | reverse complement strand
GACAAACCCCGCTGCGGCGGGGTTTTTCTTTGCACTGTCAGTTTCCCGTCGTAACACTGACCGGTAGTGAGCCAATCGGAGAAGATCATGGGACGTGTAGCTGTAGTAACCGGAGGCACGCGCGGTATCGGGCGCGCCATTTGCGAAGCGCTCAAGGCGGATGGCTTCACGGTCGTTGCCAATTATGCCGGCAATGAAGAGAAGGCCAGGGCCTTCACCGCTGAGACCGGCATTGCCGCCTATAAATGCGATGTTGGCGACCACGAAGCGACGCTGGCCATGTGCGAAAAGATTGCCGAAGAGGTTGGGCCAATTGACGTGGTGGTCAACAATGCCGGTATCACCCGTGATGGCGTGCTCCACAAGATGAGCTTTGACGACTGGAACGAAGTCATGCGCATCAATCTGGGCGGTTGCTTCAACATGGCAAAAGCTTGCTTCCCTGGCATGCGGGAGCGCAAATGGGGCCGGATCGTCAATATCGGCTCGATCAACGGGCAGGCCGGTCAATATGGCCAGGTCAATTACGCCGCGGCAAAATCTGGCATCCATGGTTTCACCAAGGCGCTGGCACAAGAAGGGGCCAAGGCTGGCGTGACCTGCAATGCGATTGCGCCGGGCTATATCGACACGGACATGGTCGCTGCCGTGCCCGAGCCGGTGCTGGAGAAGATCATTGCCAAAATCCCCGTGGGCCGGCTGGGCCATGCGGAGGAAATCGCCCGGGGCGTGAGCTTCCTGTGCAGTGAAGAGGCAGGATTTGTGACCGGCTCGACCATGAGCATCAATGGCGGTCAGCACATGTACTGACCCGCGTGCCGGGGCGCGCAGCGTGCGTGCCCCGGTGGCGCAGGCGGGCTATTCAATGAATATGCCGACGACTTTCCAGTCACTGCCTTCTTTAACAAGCGTGATCGTTTCCAGCTCCGTCTCTTCCCGATTGGAATAATGGGTGCGGAAAGCGAGCACACGGTAACCTTCCGGCGTGGGCGGGGCTTGGTTGCTCTGCAATTCACGCTTCCCGGTCTTTCCGAACTCTGAGCGTACGGCTTCAGAGGCCTCTGCCCAAATTTCCTGCGTATTCACACGGCGAAACTTCGCAGAGGTAAGTGCATAGGTGCCAGCCCAGTCGTCGCTGTCGAGCAATTCCAGCCATTTCAGCGCGGTAGTCTCGACCTGCATCTCCTCAGCCTGAAGCTCCAGCCTTCCATCATTGGGGGCAGTCGAAGGAACCCCGGCAAGAACAATCAATGTCGCAAACAGCATAGTCATGGCAATCAATCCTCCGGCGATCATGGCAGGGCCCTTCCCAGCCAACTACTGACGACGCATGTGCATGGTATTGGCAGCTGCGACTTCCCCTAATTCCTTGGCTACAATCAAATCAGGGTAATCGCCCTCTGCTGCTTCGGCTTCCAGCAACAGGCGGGCGGCTTCCTTGCTGCTCGTAACTGACAGCTTGCGCCGGGCATTCCGCAGGCGCTCATTGATTGTGTGGACCGACAGGCCAAGCTCTCCGGCCATTGATTTTGCGTCGTGCCCCCGAAGGATCAGGCGCAGCGCTTGCCTTTCCTTTTCCGAGAGAGGCGCGATGCGCTCTGCAACTTCGTCAGGACAATCCGGTACAGCCATGTCTGACGGGCTAGGCTCGCGACAAAGCGCTTGCCACCCCAAATTTTTCGTTGCTCTGGCAGCTGGATGCCGGACATCACCGCCGGTCCGGTTCTCCGCCTGCTTTTACCATTGGTTCACCCTGTCCGGTTAGGATTGCTTATCCATGATTGACAGTTTCGGCCGAAGGACATGCAGACCATGCACAAGATCGCCAAAAGAGGCAGTGCCCGCGCAGAAAAGGGAGAAACCCGGCGCACCTCCCACTTGTTGCGCGTCGCCAAAGTGGTTTGCCAGAGCGGGGAATATCCCTGCCTTATCCGCGATGTGAGCGCCGAGGATGTGAGCCTGCGCTTCTTTCACAAGGTGGTTCCCGAACGGCGGATCATCCTTGAACAGGGCAATGGCGCCACCTGGCCCATCGAGCGCAACTGGGCGCAGGGCGCAGAAGCGGGATATCGTTTTGCCTGCCATGTGGATGTTGATGCTTTCACCACCGAGCTCAGCCCCTATGCTGACCGCGCCATCCGCTTGCGGATGGAACGTCCGGCGATGGCTGCGGTGGCAGGCCAGTTGCACCACGCTACATTGCTCGACCTGTCGGCGAGCGGCGCGCGGCTGGAAGCAGAGACGGAATGGCCGGTCCGTTCGCTGGTTCGGGTCGCAATTGAAGGTTTCCCGCTGCGGTTCGGCCATGTCAGCTGGCGCAGAGGTCTGCAGCATGGGATCAATTTCCAGGGCGTCATGCCGCTGGATGAATTTGCGCGCAGTGTCCGCGATATCCAGCCCTTCCATCCTGCTTCTGGCAAGGCCCGGATGCGGGACTGGACCACGCGCGCTGCCTGAGGCGACGCTTCCCCAAACCGGTCTGCACGGCTAGCATTGCGGCGTGAGCACGCCCTATCATCCCCCGGTCAAACGCTCGGTCGAAATCGCCGGGCACAAGACCTCGATCAGCCTCGAACCACTATTCTGGGATATGCTGCGCGATGCAGCTCAGGCCGAAGCCATCCCGGTCAATGCGCTGGTTGCCCGCATCGATTCCGAGCGCATTCGCGCCGAGACTCCGCCTGGGCTGGCAGGCGCGATCAGGATCTGGCTGGTAAGCCGGGGCAGTTAGTCCCCGCCGACTCGCTCAATCTGCGCCCCGACCAGCTGCAGCTTTTCCTCCAGCCGTTCATAGCCGCGATCAAGGTGATAGAGGCGGTGGACCTGCGTTTCCCCTTCGGCTGCCAGCCCGGCAATCACCAGACTCATCGACGCACGCAAATCGGTTGCCATCACTTCCGCGCCGGTCAGTTTCGGAACGCCGTGGACGATAGCGGTGCGGCCCGAAGTCTCAATATGCGCGCCCATGCGGTTGAGTTCAGGAACATGCATATACCGGTTTTCAAAGATTGTTTCCGTCAGCACGCTGGAGCCTTCTGCGCGGCACAGCAGCGCCATCAGCTGTGCCTGCATATCCGTGGCAAAGCCGGGATAGGGCGCGGTGGAGAGCGTGACCGCGCGCAACGGGCCATCGGCGGCAAAGTGAATGCCACCCGCGCGCGGCTCGACCGCCACGCCGGCCTGACGCAAGGCGGCAACGGTGGCCTCCATTTCTTCGACCACGGCATGTTTGAGGAAGACCTCCCCGCCAGTGATCGCGGCCGCGCAGGCATAGGAGCCCGCTTCGATCCGGTCCGACATCACGCGATAGGTCGCACCATGCAGGCGCGGCACGCCGTGGATAGTCAGTTCCGAACTGCCAATCCCCTCGATTTGCGCGCCCATCGCCACCAGCAGGCGGCACAGATCGACGATTTCCGGCTCGCGCGCGGCGTTGTGCAGGGTGGATTTACCCTTTGCCAGCACCGCCGCCATCAGCGCGTTTTCCGTCGCCCCCACAGACACCACCGGGAAGGAATAGCGCCCGCCCGGCAAGCCGCCATCAGGCGCAATGGCGCGGACATAGCCCTGCGCCAGCTCGATTTCTGCGCCCAAAGCCTCCAGCACCTTGAGATGGAGATCAATCGGGCGATTGCCGATGGCACAACCACCGGGCAGCGACACCGTCGCTTCGCCCATCCGCGCCAGCATCGGGCCGAGTACGAGGATCGAAGCGCGCATCTTGCGCACCAGTTCATAGGGTGCGACGGTGGAAGTGATCCGGGTCGCTTCCAGCGTCATCACCCGGCCGAAATCTTCCGGGCGGCTGCCGGCAATCGTGGTCGAAATGCCGAACTGGTTCATCAGATGCTGAAACCCGTCAATATCCGCCAGACGCGGCAGATTGCGCAGCGTCAGCGGCTCTTCGGTGAGCAAGGCGCAGGGGATCAGCGTCAGCGCTGCGTTTTTCGCACCCGAGATCGGAATAGTGCCAGAAAGGCGTTTCCCGCCTTCGATAATGATCTTGTCCATCGCGGCGGTTTAGCGGGATTGCGGCGCGGGGCAAGTATCACGACACATCTGTGCCATAACCGGGCCGTAACCAGCCTGAAATGGTTTGGCTGTAGTTGACGCTTCATACCAAGCCGCCTTACGAAAGTGCGCATGACACAGAACAAGCCAATCAAGAAGGCCGTCTTCCCCGTTGCCGGGTTGGGCACGCGATTCCTGCCTGCCACCAAGGCGATCCCTAAGGAGCTGCTGCCGATCGTCGATCGCCCGCTGATCCAGTATGCAGTGGATGAAGCGCGCGAGGCGGGGATCGAACAGATCATCTTCGTCACCGGGCGCGGCAAGACCGCGATTGTCGAACATTTCGACATGGCTTTCGAACTGGAAACGACCATGTCCGAACGCGGCAAGGACCTGTCCGTGCTGGACGCGACCCGCGCCATACCGGGGGACATCATTACCGTGCGCCAGCAGGTGCCGATGGGGCTGGGCCACGCCATCTGGTGTGCCCGCGCGATTGTTGGCGATGATCCTTTCGCTATCCTGTTGCCGGACGAGTTGATGGTGGGCGAGCCGGGCTGCATGAAGCAGATGGTCGAGGCCTATAATGAAGTGGGCGGGAATCTGATCTCCGTGCTCGAAGTGCCGGAAGAGGAAGTGTCCAGCTATGGCGTGATCGCGCCGGGTGCCCAGGTTTCTGATACTCTGACCGAAGTCACCGGGCTGGTGGAAAAGCCACCGCGGGCCGAGGCCCCGTCGAACAAGATCATTTCCGGCCGCTATATTCTCCAGCCCGAAGTAATGCGGACGCTGGAGAATCAGGAAAAGGGCGCAGGCGGGGAAATCCAGCTTACCGATGCCATGGCGAAGATGATCGGCAGCCAGCCCTTCCACGCGGTGACTTTCGCCGGGCGCCGCTTTGACTGCGGCAGCAAGGTCGGTTTCGTCGAAGCCACGCTGGCACTTGCGCTTGAGCGCGAGGATATGGGCGCTGAAGTGCGCGCCATGGCCAAGCGGCTGCTGCAGGACTGAACGCGACATTGGATAGGTGACACAGGTCACACTGTGTAACCTATCGCCATTTCCGGAAAATGTTCAGGAACAGTGCGTTAGCCTGCGAAACAGACCCGCCAATATGGGTGACACCCCTATAGGGGAAAACGCCGGATTCTGGACAATGGCAAAGAGCGATCCAGGCCATGGCGCAATGCGCCCATGTAGGAAAGCCCATAGAAAAGGGCGGCCGGATTGCTCCGCGCCGCCCTGTTCAGGCATCCTCTCCAATGCCTGTCCCGCTATTACGGGCATATTTCGAATGAGGGCTTATTCGCCGCCCTGGCCACCTTCGCCCAATGCAACGGCGAAAGCCTGCTGCGCATCGGATTCGACCATATAGGGGATGGGATTCACCGCAGTGCCAGCGACGCGCACTTCATAATGGAGGTGCGGGCCGGTGGAACGACCTGTGGAACCGACATAACCGATAATGTCGCCCTTCTTCACACGCTCGCCCGAAGCAACGGCCAGCTTGGACATATGGGCATAGCGGGTCTGCAGCTTCGCACCATGCTCGATCGAGATATACAGGCCGTAGCTGGAGAACCACTCCGCCTTGGAAATCACGCCATCCGCAGTTGCATAGACCGGGGTACCGGTGGGGGCAGCAAGGTCGACACCCTTATGCGCGCGGCGGCCACCAATCACCGGGTGGTTACGCATCCCGTAATTGCTGGTCAGGCGGCTGCCTTCCAGCGGCATACGCGAAGGAACGGCAACAGTCGTCTGGGTGGTGGGGGCAGTGCTGCTTTCACCAACCGATTCCCAGCTGCCGAAAAGCTGGCGGAACTGTTCGTCCCCACCCGAAAGCGGCGAACCCTTGGCTTCGCGGATCGGTGCAGCGACATCGGCGGAAGCAGAAGAAGAATTGGCAAGCGCGGGCTGTGCGCCCAGCAGAAGAAACCCGATTCCGGCTGCAACAGCGGCTGCAAACCGGCGCTGGATTGTTGATGCGACCACGAATTCTTCCTTGCCTTGCGACCCGAGACCTCGTGATCCCTGATGCCCATTTTCTATGTCGGAAACGGTCAGATTGACCTCTGCCGCTCCGTTGACGCTATGGGTAACCAACAAATGTTAACGCGCAAGCTCGGCGTAGTAGTCTCGCGACAAACCGGCTGCGAGACGCGCCGAGTCGTTGAACGGTGGCTTAACAGCCCCCCGAAAGTGGCTGCGAACCAGCATTTTCCAATGATCCGCCGGAGCCTGTTTGCGGGCCGATGAGACGAATCGAAAGTGCTTGGCGCCGATTCCGACATGGCGGATTTCGTCGTCAAGGATTCGTTCGAGGATGCGTGCACCATTTTCGTCACCTGTTGCACGAATGCGCTCCAGCGTGGCCGGGGTCACGTCCAGGCCCCTTGCTTCCAGCACCATCGGCACCACGGCCAGCCGCGCTGCAACGTCGTAAGCCGTCTCTGCTGCCGCCTGCCATAATCCGCCATGGGCAGGCAGCGCGCCATAATGGCTGCCCAGGCTGTGCAGCTTGCGTTCGAGCAGCGCGAAATGCATCGCTTCATCTGCCGCCACGGCGAGGAAGTCCGAGACGAATTCCTCGCCCATCGCTTCGCCAAAGCGCCCGGCCATGTCGAGCGCCAGATCAATCGCGACGAATTCGATATGCGCCAGCGCATGCCACAAGGCGATCCGGGCACGCTCCGATCCGCCCTTGCCGCGTTTGGGCATGCGGTTGGGCGGGAGCAGTTCGGGATGTTCCGGGCGAGCCGGTTCATCCGGCATGGGCACAGCGAAGGTGAAAGCAAGCCGCCCCAGCCGCCAGCCCCGCGCGACATCGCGCGTGGCCATCACCTTGGCGCGCGGATCGGCGGTCAACAGCGCCGCCCGGATCGCAGCACCCAGCGATGGCGAAGCCTCTGTCAAAGTGCCTGCGCGGCGGCAAGCACTTCGGCTGCGTGCCCCTTGACCTTTACCTTGTTCCAGACCTGCGCAATCCGGCCATCGGGCGCGACCAGACAGGTGGTGCGGACCATGCCCATATAGGTCTTTCCATACATGGATTTCTCCGTCCAGATGCCCAGCGCATCGGACAGGCCCCCTTCTTCCGCATCGGTTGCCAGCGGTGTCTTGAGATCATGCTTGGCAATGAAGTTCAGGTGCTTCTTGGGCGAATCCTTGCTCACACCGAGCAGCGCGACCCCGGCTGCGGCGAAATCATCCGCCAGGGCAGTGAAATCTTTCGCTTCAGTGGTACAGCCGGGCGTGTTGTCCTTGGGATAGAAGAAGATCACCAGCTTCTGACCCTTGAAATCGGATGGTGTCACACTGCCGCCATCGGGCGTTTCCATCGCGATATCGGGCATCATGTCACCCGCTGCTGCAAATTCGCTCATGAGTCTCAGACCTCCAATTGTTCGTCGAAATGGCTCAACCATGCGGCGGCCACCTGGTTCCGTGCATCGCCAATCGCGGCCAGCAAGCTGGCCAGATCACTCACCCCGCAAGCTCTGGCCAGCGCCGCTCCGGCAACCGGGGATGGCTCTGAAAGGTCAGGCGCGAACAGCCGCACAACCACCAGCAGGCGAGTCAGCAGATCATGCGCTTCGACCAGTTCGGGGGGCAGGATATCCTGTGCGGCCAGTTCGGCGATGGCTTTACCCAGATCCGGCGAAAAGGCCGTGCGGTGGCGCAATTGCGCATGGTGAACGAGGAATTCGAGATCAACTAGCCCGCCCCGCGCCAGCTTGGCATCCAGCGGCCCGCGCGGCCCCTTATGCGCCGCCATCTCGCTGCGCATCTTGAGCACATCGGCGCGCAGAACATCCGGATCGCGCGGGCGGTGCAGCACGCCGGCAATTACCTCGGACAGGGCGGCGCAGGCAGCGGGCGATCCGGCCACCGGGCGCGCCCTGGTCAGTGCCATATGTTCCCAGGTCCAGGCATCTTCGCGCTGGTAGCGATCAAAGCTATCCACGCTCACGGCCAGCGGGCCCTGCGTTCCCTGCGGGCGCAACCTTGTGTCGATCTCGTAGAGCGCGCCCTCTGCCGTCGCGACGCTGAGCGCTGCAGTCACACGCTGAGCGAGACGGTTGAAATAAAGCGTTGCGCCGAGCGGGCGCGGCCCGTCCGATTCTGCAGCGTGATCGCCATTGAAGAGATAGATGATATCGAGATCGCTCGCATGGGTCAGCACCCCGCCACCCAGCCGGCCGAGCCCCAGCACCAGCAATTCCGCCCCTTCGATCCGGCCATGCTGGCGGGCAAATTCTTCCTGCGCGGCATCGAGAGCAACCTGCAAGGCGGCCTCTGCCGTGCGCCCCAGCGCGGCGGCAATATCCAGCGGATCATGCGCCGCTTCGATCAGCTGAATGCCCAGCGCAAAGCGCGTTTCCCCCGTGACCACACGGATCCGGTCGAGCAGGCCTTCATAGCCACGGTCGCTTTCCGAGCGCCGCATGGAGCTAGCCAGTTGCTGCGTGGTGCCGGGCAGATCCAGCGCGCTGCGATCAATCAGCGCATCGAGCAGTTCCGGCCGCCGCCCCAGTTCCTCGGCCAGTGGCGGGGCCAGTGTCAGCACGCTGACCAGCTGGTCCATCAGGCCGGGCCGTGCCTCCAGCAAGCGGAAGAAATTGATCGCGCTGGGCATGGCCGCCAGCACTCTTTCCCACCGGAGCAGCGCGGCATCGCGATCCGGCGCCGCCGCCAGCGCTTCCAGCAAGGCAGGCAGGCAGGCTTCGAATGCCTGCCGCGCCGCATCGCTACGCAGTGGACGCATGCGCCCATCGGTCCAGCCTTCAATCCGGGTCGCAAGCTGGTCCGGCTGCTCATAGCCCAGCTCTGCCAGGCGAACCGCCAGAGCGCTGGCGCGAGCGGGGAGCGTAATCGTGCTGCCTTCCTCCTCGTCAATCAGCGAATCGTAGCGGGCCGCCACCGCTTCTGTCACATCGCGCAGTTCAGCGATCAGCGCCGCGCCATCGGCCAGCCCTTCGAGCTGAGCGACATTATCCAGCGCATCCCCTTCGGGCAGGGCATGGGTCTGATGGTCATTGACCATTTGCAGCCGGTGTTCGAGCGTGCGCAACCGGTCATAGCTGTCGCCCAGCACCTGCGCATCGTCTGCATTTATCCGCCCCGCCGCCGCCAGCGCATCCAGCGCCGCCCGCGTCCCGCGCAAGCGCAGCGAAGGATCGCGCCCGCCATGGATCAGCTGATGCGTCTGCGCGAAGAATTCCACTTCGCGAATCCCCCCGCGGCCATGTTTGAGATTGAAGCCCGGCCCCGGCTCGGGCGGCCCCTTGTAATTGGCGCGGATGCGCAGCGTCAGCCGCCGGATTTCCTCGATCGCGCCGAAATCAAGGCTGCGCCGCCACACGAACGGGCGGATATGGGCAAGGAAATCCTCCCCCGCCGCAATATCGCCAGCACAAGCCCGCGCACGGATATAGGCGGCGCGTTCCCATGTCAGCGCAGAGCTTTCATAATGAGTCGTCGCTGCATCGATGGAGATCGCCAGCGGGCTGACTTCGGATGCAGGGCGAAGCCGCAAATCGACGCGGAAGACATAGCCATCAGCCGTGCCATTGGACATGATCTGCACGATCTCGCGGGCATATCTTTGCGCTGCCTCGCCCGGCTCATCCCGCTCACGTCGCGGCAAGCTGTCCGGGTCGTAGAGCAGGATCGGGTCGATGTCAGAGCTGTAATTGAGCTCCCCCGCCCCATGCTTGCCCAGCGCCAGCGCAAGGAAACCCTTCGGTTCGCAATCATCCACGCGGCGCGAGATCGCGGCATGGATGGAACGATCCAGCGCACGGTCTGCAAAGGAAGAAAGCTCGCCTGTCACCCGCGCCAGAGGGAAAGCCCCGGCAAGATCGCCCACCGCCAGCGCCACGGCCAGCGCCCATTTCTCGCGCCGCAAGGCTATTCCGGCGTCGTCGGTCCCGTCGCCTGCTGCCCGCGCCCAGGCCAGCGCTTCCTCGCCCTTCCCCGCCGCCAGCAATTCCGCCAGTTCCGGCTGGCGTTCCAGCCCCAGCGCAAGAAAGGGCGCATGGTTTCGCGCGCGCTCCAGCGCTGATTGCCAGTCTCCATCCATGCGCCCTGCACTGCCTGTCCTGCCGCTCGCTTGCAAGCGAGAGCTTGCCCCGGGGCGCTTGCTTTGCAATGTAGTTGCAATTGCAACGCTCACGCAGACACGACAGGACAACCCATGATCCGCACAATCCTCGCCGCCGGAACCGCCCTCGCGCTCGCCGCTTGTTCCACTGCCAGCAGCGAATTGGACGTGCCGGATATTGGCGATGGAGACATTTCGCTCGATACGCTGAAAGACGTCACCCGCGCCCTGTCTGACGATGCGATGGAAGGCCGCGCGCCCGGCACCGCCGGCGAAGAAAAGGCTGTCGCACTGCTGGTCGAGAAGTTCAAGGCGGCCGGCCTGCAACCCGGCAATGGCGATAGCTGGGTGCAGGAAGTGCCTCTGGTGGAGATCACCGGTAGCAATTACGCGCCGCTGTCGATCACCGGCGGGAGCGAAGATCTGTCGCTGGGCTTCGCGAAAGACTGGGTCGGCGTGACCTATCGTGAAGACAAGCGGACCATGCTGCAGGATAGCGAGCTGGTCTTTGTCGGCTTCGGCATCAACGCCCCCGAACGCGGCTGGAACGATTATGAAGGCATAGACATGAAGGGGAAGACAGCCGTCATCCTCGTCAATGATCCAGACTATGCCGAAGAAGGGCTGGAAGGCATCTTTAACGGGCGGGCCATGACCTATTACGGGCGCTGGTCCTACAAGTTTGAGGAAGCCGCGCGTCAGGGCGCGGCCGCCGCGCTGATCGTGCATGAGGATTTCCCCGCCGCCTATGGCTGGAATGTTGTGGAATCGAGCTGGAGCGGCCCGCAGGCCTATGCCCAGACCGCCAATGGCGGGGCAGACCAGACGCTCATGAATGGCTGGGTGCAGAAACCGGTAGCGGAGAAGATCCTGCAAACGGCGGGCAAGGACCTGGCCGAACTCACAGCCATGGCCAAAACCAAGGGGTTCAAGCCGGTGCCACTGGGGCTGACTGCATCCACCAGCTTCGACAGCGCGATCCGCAAGTTCCAGTCACAAAACGTGATCGGCATCCTGCCCGGCAGCGAACGGCCCGATGAATATGTGCTGTTTACCGCCCATTGGGACCATTTGGGCCGCTGCACCCCCGATGCGACGGGCGACGATATCTGCAATGGCGCCGTTGATAACGCCACCGGCACGGCGGCGCTGGTCGCGTTGGCGGAAGCCAATGTGAAAGCAGGCGCTGCACCCCGCTCGCAGGTCTTTCTTGCTGTGACGGCTGAAGAAAGCGGCTTACTGGGTGCCTATTATTACGCCGCCAACCCGGTCTTCCCGCTCAGCCAGACCGTCGGCGGGGTGAATATGGATGCCTTCCTGATGGCGGGCAAGGCGAAGGACATCACCGTTGTCGGCGGCGGCAAGAGCCAGCTGGATGCCTTCCTTCAGGCAGCGCTGGTGAAGGATGGCCGCTATCAGACGCCCGATCCCTCGCCGGAAGCAGGCTATTACTACCGCTCCGACCATTTCGCCCTCGCCAAGCGCGGCGTGCCGATGTTCTATGTCGATGGCGGGGAGGATCTGGTCGAAGGCGGACGTGAAGCAGGCGAAAAGCACGCAGCTGACTATCGCGCCAATCGCTATCACCAGCCCGGTGATGAATATAGCGAGGATTGGGACTGGTCAGGCGTGTTGCAGGATGTGAATCTGTTCTACCGCCTGGGCCGGATGCTGGCGACCAGCACCAGCTGGCCGAACTGGAACGATGGCGACGAATTCCGCGCGACGCGGGACGAAAGCTGCGCTAGCGACGCGGCGGGCTGCTGACCGCCTTCGCTTCGACGGGACTGAGTAATGCGCTTTACCATGCCGCCCGAATGGGCGCCGCAGGACTGGCTGTGGATCGGCTTCCCGCATGATGGAGAGGAATGGCCGGGCTTTCTGGAGGCTGCGCAGGAACAGATCGCGGCTTGCGCCAATGCCGTGGCGGAAAGCGGGCAGCCAGTGCGCCTGTTGGTGCGCGATGAAGCAAACGAAGCGCGCGCGCGCAGCCTGTGCAGCGCGGCGGTGACGCTGGAACGGCGCACCTATGGCGATATCTGGCTGCGCGATACCGGCCCGCTGGTGCTGAGCAATGGGGCGCACCGCACGGCCTTGCGCTGCCGGTTTAACGGCTGGGGCGGCAAATATCTGATGCAAGGCGATCAGGAAATCGGCGCAGAGCTGGCGCGCGATGCCGGGCTGGCGGTTATCAACTCGGACTGGGTGCTGGAAGGCGGCGCGCTGGATTGCGACGGCACCGGGCTGGTCGCCACGACCGAGCAATGCCTGCTCAACCCCAATCGCAACCCGCAGCTGACCCGCGCAGAGATCGAAGCGCGGCTGGCGCGTGATCTCGGCTTTGGCCGGGTGTTGTGGCTGGGGGACGGGCTGATCAATGACCATACCGATGGTCATGTCGATAATCTCGCCCGCTTCGTTGCGCCCAACCGGCTGGTGCTGCCGCGCGCGACCGGGGCGGATGATCCGAATGCGGCTATCTATGCCGATGCCAAGGCGCGCGCGGAGGCAGCGGGCATAGAAGTGGCTGAAATCCCCTCCCCCGGCCGGGTCGAACGTGACGGACGCGTTGAGCCCGCCAGCTATGTCAATTTCGCCATCACCAGCCATCTCGTCGTAGTGCCCACATTCGGGACGCCGCATGATTCAGAGGGCGTAGAGGCGATTGCCGAGCATTTCCCGGACCGCGCAACTATTGGCCTTCCCGGTGATGCCGTGCTGGCGGGCGGCGGCGGTTTCCATTGCGCCAGCCAGCAAATGCCATCGCTCGCTTAAGCGGCTGGTTGCAGCCAGCCAAAGGCCCAGCCGCGCACTTTCTCCCATTGCAGCGCCAGCGCCAGCAAGCCGCCGATCAAGGCCAAGTCGCCAATCAGCGCAAGGTCTCCCGGTACGGTGGACAGGGCAAAGGGCAGCGCGACAGCCAGCGGTGCCCGGCGATCAATCACCAGTGCCACCAGCACCAGAATAACAAGACCGACCAGAGCGAGCAGGAACGCCGCCGGGCCATCGGGCAGCAGATGGAACGCGAGCGGGATCAGCAGGAAGCTCGCCAGCAAATGCAGCCAGAAGGCGATGTCGGCACGTTGTGTTTCCCGCCCCTTGTCGCTGCGGTCCCACACCATCGCACCGGCAAACACCGCCAGCCCGAACAGGCCCATGCGCCATTGCCAGCCGAATAGCGGCTCTGCCCGGTCCGGATCAGTCAGACCGGCGGCGATCAGGTCTGCACCAGCCAGTGGCCACAGCGCGGCAATGCCCAGCGCAAAGCTGATCGGCAGGCGATGCCGCCACCAGAAGGCCATATTGGCCGCAAGCCCGGCCAGACTGGCCAGCAAGACGCAGCCAATTATGAAACCGAACGGCATCGCCACTGCCTCACTGAAGCGCCGTTCCAGCAAGTCAGGAAAGCGCCCGATTGCAAACTGGACGGCCAGCAACACACTGCCCAGCCCCGTTACCAGCGCAAAGCCCAAGGCAGAAGTAATTGCAGGCCAGGCCATCCGGCGAATGCGCACGAAATATTCCGCCACCGCCCACATGGCCGCCGCCGGGATCAGGAGGGGCGGCCATATACTGAAAGACCCGAAGAATCTGCGCGCAGCCTCTGGCCCGTTAAGCTCAGGCGTGAGCGAGATGGTGATAATAGCGCCAATCACAATGGCCCCGACAAACAGCGAGGCCGCACCCAAAGCCACAAACAGGTCGTTAAAGCCGAGCACCAGCCGCACCGGCTCGCTTTCCGCCTCGGGCAGGTCGGGCGCGCGGTCTTCGACGGGTTGCGGGATCGCGTGCTGCGCAGGTGGCGGCAGATGGCGAGTGAGCGTTTCGGGGAGCAGCGCCAGCAGCCAGCCACGCAGGGGCGACCAGCCAGCCGCAAGGAACAGCAGCAAGACACCGATCACCGCCGGTGCCATCGCTGCATTCAGCGCCGGAGCGACCTGGTCTTCCTTGCCGCCCGTGCCGTAAAGCAGGTTTCCGGTCGCTCCGACCATATAAACAAAGGACGAAGCCAGCAGCGGCCGCCGGTCGATCACCAGCGAGATCAGCGTCAGAATCGCAAACAGCGGGAATACCAGCGCCGGGCTGGCCGTTTCACCGCGCCAAGGATCAGTCCCGAGTGCAGCAAACAGGCCATGCACGAACAGCGGGGCGGCCCCGAGATGGAGCCAGAAAGCCACGGCGGACATCCGCGTCTGGCGCAGCCGGTCTTTCGCATCATACCACATGGCCGCAGCGAAGAGCAGCAGGCCCATTGCCAGAACTTCGGACCGGCCATCCGCCAGTGCCAGCGCGGGGTGGAGCGCCCAGCTCATCTGGAAAACGCTGGTCAGCAGCAAGACGATCATCGCAGCCAGCGCGGCAATTGCCAGCGCGAGGGCCAGCGGCACACGGTAGAAATACCAGAAGGCCGCGCACAGGCCGGCTATCAGCACCAGCATAACCGCGTCCGCCAGCGAAACCAGCACCCCGGTGCCCAGCGCAACGCCCACCGCCAGCACATTGGCGCAGGCAGCAAAGCGACGCGTCTCGACCAGCGGCCGGGCCAGCGCAAAGGCGACGCCGACCACTACAAAACCGCCGAGCCAGAACCCGATCCCGATCAGCAAGCTGATGCCAAAGCCCAGCAGGATCGCCGTGAAGATATCAGCAAAGCCGGTGGTCAGCCGGATATCTTCTTCGTCGATCCGGCTGATATCCAGTGTTTCGCTGGCTGGCATGTCAGTAGCTGTCATGATGCGATCTGGTCCCCGTAATCCGCTTATCGCCATAACAGCAAATGATGGCGGATTACTGAATCACACAAAGGCGCGCAGCCGCAAAATTCAGCGTGAAAATGGCCGCGCAAACCAGATTACGTGTTTCGGCCCCTTGCCGTTGGAACGCGAGGCCACGATGCGTTCATCTACCTCGAAGCCTGCCTTTTTCAGCCGCCGGGTGAAGGAAGGGTCAGGCGCAGCGGACCAGATCGCGAGCACCCCGCCGGGGCGCAGGGCCTTGCGCGCGATTTTCAGCCCGGCGGGCGAATAAAGCGCGTCATTTTCTGCCCGCACCAGCCCGTCCGGCCCATTATCGACATCGAGCAGGATCGCATCCCACGCGCCGGGCCGGGCGCCGATCGCCTCTGCCACGTCCCCCATGCGCAAGGTCACGCGCGGATCGTCCAGACAGCCCGCAGCCAGCTCCGCCATCGGGCCACGCGCCCATTCGATGATTTCCGGCACCAGTTCCGCCACCGTCAGCTTTGCCTGCGGCCCGACACGTGCCAGCGCAGCGCGCAGGGTGAAACCCATGCCATAGCCGCCGATCAGCATCTGCGGCGCGGCGGGTTGTCCCAGCCGCTCCAGCGTCATCGTCGCCAGCGCCTCTTCGCTGCCCCATTTGCGGCTGCTCATCAGCTCATTATGCCCCATCACGATCATGAAATCGCGATCATGGCGATAAAGTTCGAGCGTTTCGCCCCCCGGCACATGCGCCGTGCCGAGATGTTCGCGCTGGATCATGCGCGCATCACTTCAGGTCAGGCGGGGTCGCCGCATCCTTCAGCAAGGCAATCGCTTCGTCGAGCGGCAGGACACGCTGCTGCTGTTCGCCCAGAGTGCGCAGCGCAACCGTGCCCTCTTCCGCCTCGCGCATGCCGACGACCAGCATGTATGGCACCTTGGCCAGCGAATGTTCGCG
>JAGREF010000158.1 GCA_020446665.1 Sphingomonadaceae bacterium | reverse complement strand
TACCCCATCCCGCCCTTGCAATCCCGCGCATAATCCGCAGATAGGCGCGCATGGTCGCTTCCCGTATTCTGTTCGCTCTGCCGCTCCTGGCGCTTGGCTCTCCCGCTCTGGCTGAAGAGGCTGATGCAGAGCAGATTATCGTCACCGGCCAGGGCCTGCCCGAAACGCCCGCCGCGCCAGCCTATTCGACCATCGAAATTGACCGTGACGCGGTGATTTCCAGCGCTTCGGGCCGGGTCGAAGACGTGCTGTTGTCAGTCGCGGGCTTCCAGCAATTTCGCCGGTCAGACAGCCGCTCGGCCAACCCCACTGCGCAAGGGGTGACCCTGCGCGCATTGGGCGGCAACGCGACGAGCCGCGCGCTGGTGCTGCTTGACGGTGTGCCGGTGGCGGACCCGTTTTTTGGCCATATCCCCTTCAACGCGCTGGCCCCGGAACAGCTTGCCCGCATCCGCGTGACGCGAGGAGGCGGTGCGGGGTCCTTTGGCGCAGGGGCACTGGCCGGGACGATTGAGATGGAAAGCGCCGATGCGGACATGCTCGACCCGGTCATGGGATCGCTGCTGGCCAATGATCGCGGCGGGACCGAAGCGAGCGCCAGCCTGTCGCAGCAATTGGGCGGCGGTTTTGTCGTCGCCAGCGGGCGCTGGGACCGGGACAAGGGCTTCTACACCACCCCTGTCAGCGAGCGCGTGCCTGCGACCACAAGAGCGCGGAACGAGAACTGGTCCGTGCAATTGCGCGGCGTTGCCCCGCTGAGCGAAACGGTGGAATTGCAAGCGCGCGGGCTGGTGTTCAAAGATGATCGCACCTTGCGCTTTGACGGCGCGGATAATGGCACAGAAGGCGCGGATGCCTCGCTGCGGCTGGTCGGACGCGGGGAGTGGCAATTCGATGCTATAGCCTATGTGCAATCGCGCAATTTCAACAATGTGGTGATTTCCTCTACCCGCTTCGTGCCGGTGCTGGACCAGCGCAACACGCCTGCCACCGGGCTGGGCGGCAAGCTGGAACTGCGCCCGCCAGTGAGCGAAAGCCATGTGCTGCGGCTGGGCGTGGATTATCGCCGTGCTTCGGGCGAATTGCAGGAAGAGGCCTATAGTGCCTTTTCCGGCAACCTTACGGAGGCGCGCCGCGCCGGTGGCCGCACCAGCGATCTGGGCCTGTTCGTCGAGGATGACTTCACGCTGGGTGCGCTGGTGCTGACGGGTGGTTTGCGGGCGGATTACACGCGGATTGAAAACGGGTTCTACACTGCGCGCGATGCCAGCCGGGCGATTGTCAGCCAGACCATTTCGCCGGATCGCAGCGACTGGACTGTTTCCTGGCGCGCCGGTGCGACATGGCAGGCGGGCGATGCGCTGCGCCTGCGCGCGGCCACCTATCGCGGGCTGCGCCTGCCGACGCTCAACGAACTCTATCGCCCCTTCGTGGTCTTCCCGGTCGTGACGCAGGCCAATGCCGATCTGAAGAATGAAATCCTGACCGGGTTCGAGGCCGGGATCGACCTGACCCCGGCAGAGGGTGTGTCTGTCTCACTCACCGCCTTCGACAATCGGGTGGAAAACGCCATCGCTAATGTCACCATCGGCACCAATCTGCGCCAGCGGCAGAATTTGCCCGCGATTGATGCGCAGGGTGTGGAACTGGCGGCCTCGCTTGGCAGCGGGCCGATAAGCTTCGATGGCACGCTGAGCTGGACCGATGCGACGGTGGATGGGCGCGGTACGTCGCTCGCGCTGGACGGGTTGCGTCCGTCACAGACCCCGCGCTGGGCGGCCAGCGCGACGCTGGGCTGGAAACCGAAGGATGGATGGCTACTCTCCGCGACTCTGCGCCATGTCGGCAAGCAATTCGAGAGTGACCAGGAGACCGACGTGCTGCCTGCCGCGACCACGCTGGATGCCTTTGCAACTGTTCCGCTGGCCGCCGGTTTTGCGCTGGTCTTGCGTGGTGAAAATCTGCTCGATGAGACAATCGTAACGCGCAATTCGGGCGGCTCGATAGACCTCGGCACACCGCGCACGATCTGGGGTGGGCTGCGGTTCGGTTTCTGATTTTCCCGGATTGCGAAAAGCCGCAAAAAGCCCGCTAAACCGTCACGAACGCGTCACATAGACGCGGCAATTCCTATGCGCACAGCAGGGGAATCATGCTTCGGCCATGGATGTCGTTACTATCTTCCTGACAGATGAATTGGGGGAATCGCTTGACGATTTCATCCATAATGACACGCGCTTCACTTTCGCGCGGCTGACCGGGGCCGGGCCGCGCCAATTGGTCGACGGGCCGATCTGGGTCTTTGTTGACTGGGTGATGGACGATATGGCCGGGCTGGAAATGTGCCGCCGGTTGCGGGCTGATCCGCGCATGGCCGAGGCCCATATTACCATCGTGCTGGAAGCCGATGATGGTGATGACCGGCGCCGCGCGCTAAAGGCCGGAGCGGATGACTATATGGTGGGTCCGCTGCATCGCAACGCCGTGCTCGACCGGGTGCTGGCGCTGCAATCACAGCAGGCACAGCGGCGGGCGACGCACCAGTTCGAACTGGGTGATCTCACCATCGACATGGCCGCGCTGCAGGCGCGCTGGGCAGGGACGCCGATTTCCCTACGCCCTAATGAATTCCGCTTGCTGCGTTTCTTCGCAGAAAACTCTGATCGCGTGCTGACCCGCACGGACCTGATCGAAGGGCTAGGCAAGCAGGAACCTGTGATCGACGAACGCACTGTCGATGTGTGGATCGGCCGCCTGCGCCGCGCGCTGAAGGCTGCCGGGGCAGGCAACCCGCTGCGCACCATTCGCTCGCTCGGTTACGTCTTCGACTCCAACTGATTTCGCTCATCCGCGCGATTAGTGGGTCATGACCTTAGGGTCAGGGCCCATAAATCGCGCTATCGAGGTTTGAAGCAAAATGGCTCTGGGCGAGGAGGACTGGTGCAGGAATATGTCCTCTTTCAAGCCAATCCGACGTGGCACCGGGCCATTTTGGTCAAATCCCGCAGGGACGCCTGAATGGCTTCCATCTCGGCCAAAAACACGCTTGGAAAGACATCCGGTCTTCCCGGCGCGCATTTTCGTCCGATATGTTCGCCATTCAGGCGCCTCGACAGCGTGATTAAGGGGTCCTGACCCTAGCTACCGTGCCGGTTTCGCGTGCGACAAGAAAAACGGCCGCCCGATAAGGGGCGACCGTTTAGGGGGAGGGACTGGAAGGTCCAATAGCCTGCACAGGGGCAGGATATTCTGTTTGAAATTCAGAATTCAGCCGAGATCGAGAAGGAAAAGCTCTGTCCCATGCGGTAGCTGTTGATTTCCACGCGGTTGGTGCCGTTTGACTGATATTCGTAGTGGTCGCGGCCAAAGATATTGCGGGCTTCCGCCTTCAATTCGAATTCACGGCCGAACAGGGTCAGGCCCTGGCGGCCCACAATATCAACCGTCAGGCCCGGGTCCTCGACAATATCTGGCAGGCCGCTGGTGCCGCGGCTGGTCACGCGTTTGCTGCCAAAGGAAAACAGCACGGTGACCTGTTGCAGCCTGTCCTTGTCTTCCAGGCTCAATTGCGCATTGATCAGATGGTCCGACTGACCGGTCAGCGGAACGCCATCGATGAAGAAGTCGGTTGCCGGGCGAACACCGCCGGGGAAGACCGACGTCGTGTCAGTGGCACCCACTTTGATCTTGGAGCTGGTGTAGGTGTAATTGCCGACCAGCACGAGTTGCTTGGTTTCGAACCAGCTGCCCAGACTGTAGAGATCAACATTATATTGCAGGTCCAGCTCTGCGCCATAGAGCTGCGCCTTGGGCGC
>JAGREF010000157.1 GCA_020446665.1 Sphingomonadaceae bacterium | reverse complement strand
CGTGGGCATGGCGACCAATATCCCCAGCCACAATGTCGCCGAAGTGATCGATGCGACGATGGAGTTGATCGACAATCCGCATGTCGAGCATTCCCGCCTGATGGAACTGTTCCACGGGCCGGACTTTGCGACTGGCGGGCTGGTGGTGGACAGCCCTGAAGTGATCTCCAACGCCTATGAAACCGGGCGCGGCTCTTTCCGTGTGCGCGGGCGCTTCCATGCGGCGGAATCGGAGAAGGCCGAAGATCGCGACGCCGGGATCGAGCGGCTCGGCGGCGGGCAATGGCAATTGGTCGTCAGCGAAATCCCCTATCAGGTGCAGAAGGGCAAGCTGATCGAACAGATCGCTCAGCTGATCGCGGACAAGAAGCTGCCGATCCTGGAGGATGTGCGCGATGAAAGCGACGAGAATATCCGCCTTGTGCTGGTGCCGCGCAGCCGCAATGTCGACCCGGAATTGCTCAAGGAATCGCTCTATAAGCTGACCGATCTGGAGGTCCGCTTCGGCCTCAATCTCAATGTGCTGGATGCCACCCGCACCCCGCTGGTGATGGGGCTGAAGGAACTGCTCGGCAATTGGGTGACGCACCAGATCGAGATGCTGCAGCGGCGCACGCAGCACCGGCTGGAAAAGATCGCCAGCCGGCTGGAATTGCTCGAAGGCTATATCATCGCCTTCCTCAATCTCGACCGCGTGATCGAGATCATCCGCACGGAGGACGAGCCCAAGCCGGTGATGATGGCGGAGTTCGGGCTGACCGACCGGCAGGCCGAAGCGATCCTCAACATGCGCCTGCGCAGTCTGCGCAAGCTGGAGGAAATGCAGCTGCGCGGCGAGCATGACGATCTGCTGAAAGAGCAGGAAGAGCTGGAAAAACTGCTCGCCAGCCCGGCCCGCCAGCGCACACGGCTGAAACGCGATCTCACCAGTCTGCGCAAGGAATATGGCGAGGACACCGCCATCGGCCGTCGCCGCACGACCATTGCCGAAGCTGCCCCGGCGGTGGAATTCAGCATGGACGCGATGATCGAGAAGGAACCGGTGACGGTGATCCTCTCTGCCAAGGGCTGGATCCGCGCGGCCAAGGGGCATGTGCCGCTGGATGGCGATTTCAAATATAAGGAAGGCGATGGCCCGGCCTATGCGCTCCACGCGCAGACAACGGACAAATTGCTGGTCGCCGTTAATAATGGCCGCATCTATTCGCTGGGGTGTGACAAATTGCCCGGTGCGCGCGGCTTTGGCGAGCCGATCCGCAACATGATCGATATTGATGCGGAAGCCGGGATTGCAGCGGTAACAGTCTATCGCGCCAAGGGGCAACTGCTGCTTGCCGCCAGCACCGGCAAGGGCTTTGCCGCTGAAATGGACGATATTCTTGCCGAAACGCGCAAGGGCAAGCAGGTGGTGAACCTCAAGGGCAATGCCAAGCTGATGGTGGTACGCCCGATCGAGCCCGAGCATGACCATATCGCGGTGGTGGGCGACAATCGCAAGCTGGTGGTGTTCAACCTTGAGGAAATGCCCGTCATGTCACGCGGGCAGGGTGTGACGCTGCAACGCTATCGCGATGGCGGCTTGTCCGATGCGGTGACGTTCAAGCTGGAAGATGGCCTGAGCTGGCAAATGGGCGGCAAGGGCGACCGCACCCGCACCGAGACGGAAATCCATATGTGGAAGGTTGCCCGCGGCGCCGCCGGGCGGATGCCGCCGCAAGGCTTCCCGAGGGATAACAAGTTCTAGACAGGCAAGAAAAAGGGGCGGAGCGCATCCGCTCCACCCCCTCTTTCAAGAGCCTAGATCTCTTGGCTATCAGGCGCCGGCTTGCGAGCTCGCGATAGCCTGAGCGATCTGTTCAGCGGTGAAGCGCGCGGTCAGGCCGTTTTCGCTGGCGACGAAATGCTCGCGCTTCAGCGCGACCGGGCCGGCTTCGTTTTCCAGCACCACATTATCGCCTTCGACCGATGCGATCGTGCCGACGGACTGGCCGTCCACGCTGGTCACGGCAGCCCCTTCAACCAGAGCAGCGTCAAGCTTGGCCGCTGCTTCCGCTTCGATAGCGGCCATCATTTCATCCAGCTGCGCCTTGGTGACGGTGATGGTCGGGCCTTGTTCGCCTTCGCCGAAAGCGTTCATCGGCAGCGGGGCGACATGCGAACCGGTATTGACCGAAGCGACTTCGCCCGAAACCGCGTCAATCGTGCCGACTTCATTGCCTTCCGGGCCATAGACCGTGGCACCGGCGACAACCTGCGGGTTGGCGAAGGCCGGTGTGGCAGCAAAGGCGAGGGCGGTGGCGACGGCCATTTTGGCAAGTTTCATGAATTCTCTCCGTGTACACGTCAAAGTTACGGCTCCCCCACGCGCGAAAACGCGCCAGAAACCAGGAAAATGGGAAACGGATTGATGCGGACGGACGCACACACAGGCGACCACGCAAAATGCCACCACACATAAAAAGGGGCATCAGCCCGGTGCAGCAGCCCATTCCTCCGCCATGGAAGGAAATCGACCCGAAAACTTCGCATCTGCGAAGAAGCGGCTCCATTTCAGCTTTTGGACTGAAACGCAACCTGTCGCTGTGTGTAGGGGGCGAGAGATTAAGACAGGCTGAAGAAATGGGGCGATGGGGCGATGGGGCGTTGCTTGCGGGCCTTTCAGTGGGCTTGCAACCCCTCAACCAGCTTGCGCTAGGCGCTGTGCGCCAAGCTTCAGCATCCTTCTCCCCGGGGGAGAAGGATAGGCAGGCTTGCCAACTTGTTGGCTAGCCGAACTTGGATGAGGGGCTACAAAGCTCAGAAACGGTAAGAACCTGTGAGTCAGCTGTTCCCCAGTTCCCGCTCCAGCAGTTCTTCCACCCTCTCGCGGGGAGGGAAGCCTTCTTCGACCCATGCGGCTTCGACCGTGCGCAAGATGCGCGCTACCTCGGGCCCGGCGCTCACCCCGCGGGCGACGATTTCGCCGCCTTTGAGCGGCAATTGTGGCACATCCCAGCCATCCAGCGCCGCGATATCCCGCCCGGCCAGCAATTGCCGGTCCACCGCGCAGTCCATCCCTTCAGTATAGGCAAGCGCGCGTGGTGAAGCGAAATCCTGCGGCTTGCGCTCTGCCGCGCAGACCAGCCTTGCGCGTTGTGCGCGGGAGAGGCGCAGCCGCGCGGCGACATCGCCTGCCGTATCGGGCAGGGCGGGGAGCAAGGCGGCCAGACGGCGAATGCCCTGCGGCACAACTCCGGCTGCCAATTCCGTCGCGATCAGCCTGCGCAACACCTCCAGCTCATGCTTGCCAGCCTCTGGCAGCACCACTTGCAACACGCCCAGTTCGCGCATCCGCTCCACTGTATCGGCCGGGTCCGGCAGGCCCAGCAGCGAGAGCAATTCCATCGCCACCCGCTCGCGGCTGAGCCCCTTGAGAGTGGAGGCCAGTTCCGCGCAGGCTGCTTCCGCCTCTGTATCCAGCTCCGCGCCGAAACGCGCCTGAAAGCGGAAATAGCGCAGGATCCGCAAATGATCTTCGCGGATCCGCTGGCTTGCATCGCCGATAAAGCGCACCCGCCGCGCCGCCAGATCATCCAGCCCGCCGAAATAATCGGAAATTTCCAGCGTTTCGGGATGGGCATAGAGCGCATTGATGGTGAAATCGCGCCGCGCCGCATCCTCTTTCCAGTCGCTGGCAAAGCGCACCGTCGCGCGGCGGCCATCGGTGCTGACATCATGGCGCAGCGTGGTGATTTCCACCGGCCCGCCGGGCAGGATGGCGGTGATCGTGCCATGATCGATCCCGGTCGGTACGCAGCGAATATGCGCATGGTTGAGCCCCGCCATCACCATGTCCGGTTCCAGCGGGGTAGCCGCGTCAATATCCTTCACCGCATGGCCCAGCAAAGTGTCGCGCACCGCGCCGCCGACCCAGCGGATATTGTCCACCCCCAGCGCCGCGACCAGTTCCGCCAGATCTTCGCGGCCAGTCCAGTCATTGGCGGGCAGGGTGGTGGTCATGCGTCACGCTCCGCCAGCGCCAGGCGGCGGGTCAGATTGACGATGATGGCCGCGGTCACGCCCCAGATGCGGTGGCCCTGCCAATGGATTTCCGTGTAACGGCGCATGGCCCCTTCCCAATGCACTTCCTGCTCCTGCTGGTTGGCGGGATCGAGGATATAGCGGAAGGGCGGTTCAAACCACTCCGCCACCTCTGCCGGGTTGGGGACAAGTGGCAAATCGGCCGGAATGGTGGCGAGGACCGGGGTGATGTCAAAGCCCGTGCGGGTGCGAAAACGGTCGGTCTCGCCGATCACGCGAACATCGCGCGGGTCAATCCCCAGCTCCTCCTGCGCTTCGCGCAAGGCCGCTTCGACAGGGGTTTCGCCGGGGTCGAGCCGACCGCCGGGAAAGGCCGCCTGGCCCGGATGTTTGCGCATCGTGTGCGGGCGGTGGGTGACGAGCACGCCGGGGTCGTCGCGTTCGGTCACGGCAATCAGCACAGCCGCCGGGGCCAGCCGGTCCGGCGGCGCCATGGCGTCTTCCATCGGATCGGGCAGGGGGCGGGCATGGGCGCGCTGATAGAGCTGTTCCAGCCGGCTGTGCAGCGCGTTCATTCCGGCACCAGATCGAATGTGGCGCCCTGGCTGGTGACGCGCAGATCTTCGCCCTGCGCCAGTGCAATATCCGCCAGTTGCAACCAGGTCGAGCGGTTGAGCCGGGCCTCGCAGCCTTGCCGCACGGCCAGATAGATCGCGGGCAGATCGGGATCGCCTGCCGCGCGCAGGGGGTGTTCCGGCCCGGCCAGCACGATCTCGTCAGTATTCAGGCGAAACGCCAGCGCGCCGTCGCGCTCGACCAGATCGGTGGCGATAAAGGCGGCGTCCTCCACCGCGATGGTCAGCTTCTGGGTAGGGGTGACGAGCCAGTGCTGGCCATCCCCGGCCCGCGAGAGCAGGCTGGCAAAGGCGCGCACCATGGCCGGGCGCCTGATCTCCCCCCCATCGTGAAACCAGCGGCCATCCGCCGCGATGCGCATATGGCTGTCGCCCGAAACGGAAGGGCTCCACTGTTCCACCGGCGGCAATTTGCGCGCCGCCACCGCCTCAGCCAGTTCAGCGAGCGAGAGCGCGGCAATTTCAGGGGGCGGATCATAGGGCATGGCAAATGATGCGATGCCAGATGTCGCCTATTCCGCCAAGGGGCCAGGGTCAGGAACCAATAATCACGCTATCGAGGCGCCGGAATGACAAACATATCGGACGAAAACGCGCGCCGGAAATACTGGATGTATTTCCAAGCGTGTTTTTGGCCGAGATGGAAGCCATTCCGGCGTCCCGAAGGGATTTGACCAAAATGGCCCAGTGCTGCGTCGGATCGGCTTGAAAGATAGAGATATTCCTTCGCCTCTCCTCCTTGCTCTGAGCCATTTTGCCTCAAACCTCGATAGCGTGATTATTGGTTCCTGACCCTCGTCCACGGCCCCAGCATTCCTTCGGCAGGCAGCACTGCCGGGTTTTCGCAGCGGACCAGCAGCCGTGCCGGGTCCCACGGGCCGGGGCAGCGCCAGCCGCCTGTCGCCTGCGCGGAGAAGCCCCAGCGGCCGTAATAGGGTTCATCCCCGATCATCACCTGCGGCAGGGCAGGTTGACCTTGCCGTGCCATCGCATCGATCGCGCCCAGGGCAGCGGCCATCAGAGCCTTGCCATAGCCGCCATTCTGCAAGGCGGGTACCACCGCCACCGGCCCGACCATCACCATCGGATGCGCGCGGCCATCAGGATCGAGCAACGCCACGGGCCAGAGCTGGATCGTGCCAGCGAGGTAATCCTCATCATCCAGTGCGGCAAAGCTCAGCCCTTCCAGCCAGTCCATTCCGGTGCGGATGCGATAGGCAGTGCGCGCATGACGGTCTGGCCCGAAAGCTGCGTCGAGCAATTGTTCGACCAGATCGGGATCGACAGCGGAAAGGGGCACGATGCTCGCCATGGCGCGCGCCGATAGGGGCGGGGTGGTGCAAAGTCGAGCGGATTATTCGCTGACCGCCGGATAAAGCTGCAACAGCCGCCCGCCTTCGCCATCTTCGATCACGAAGATCGTGCCTTCGATACCCACGGCCACATCGCGGATGCGGGCATCCATATTGTAACGGGCCGCTTCGCGCGCGGTCTCCCCGTCAAACTCGACCCGCACCAGCGCGCTGCTGCCCAGTCCGGCAATCAGCAAATCGCCCTGCCATTCGGGAAACAGGTCAGCATTGTAGAAGGCCATGTCGCCCGGCGCGATCACCGGCGTCCAGCTGATTGCGGGCGGCGTGAATTCAGGGCGGGTTTCATGATCAGGGATCGGATCGCCATTGTAGTGCACGCCGTTGGAGACAATGGGCCAGCCATAATTGGAACCGGGCTTCACGAGGTTCAACTCGTCCCCGCCGCGCGGGCCGTGTTCGACTTCCCACAATTTCCCCTCGGCATCGAAGGCAAGGCCCAGGATATTGCGGTGGCCCCAGCTCCAGATCTGCGCCGCAATGCCGCCCTGTTCGGCCATGGGATTGCCCGCAGCGGGTGTGCCGTCGAGATTGAGCCGCACGACCTTGCCCAGATTGCCTGACAGGTCCTGTGCCGGGTCCATTTTCTGCCGCTCGCCCGAAGCGATGAAGAGATATTGCCCGTCAGGCGAAAAGGCGATGCGGTGCGAATAATGGCCGCGCCCGCTGACCTTGGGGCTTTGCCGCCAGATCACCGTGAGTCCTTCGATCCGGCAGACTTCGTCATTCTCGCCGCCGCAGCTGAGCGTCCCGCGACCGACGGCTGCGCCGCGCGTGTTGCCGGGGCCAGCCTCCGCCCAGCTGAGATAGATCATCCGGCTGGTTTCGTAATCAGGGGCAAAGGCAATATCGCCCAGACCGCCCTGGCCGCCATAATCGACCTTCGGCGCGCCGCTGACGATCCCTTCTACTCCGCTGGCAGGCTGATAATTGCGGATCGTGCCGCCTTTCTCCGTCACGAAGATGCGGCCGGTGCCCGGCTCCACGGCGATGGCCCATGGTTCGTCATAGCTTGTCTCTTCCGTGACTGTGAAAGGCGCTTCAGAGGCAGCGGGGGCGGGCGGGCTATCCCCACTTGCAGCATGGCCGCAACTTGCAGTGGCCAGCGCCAGCGGGGATAGGATAAGCACGAAGGATGTGTGTTTGAAGATGGTCATACTCGCAGGAACTCCGCAGGACGAATTTGGTGCCCGCCCGTTTGTTGCACCCCTTGTCGCAGGCGTTGACGAAGCTGGCCGTGGCCCGCTGGCCGGGCCAGTTGTGGCGGCTGCTGTCGTGCTGGGCAATAGCCCACCTGTGGGATTGGCAGATTCCAAGAAACTATCGGCCAAACGGCGCGCGCTGCTCGACTCGCAAATCCGCGCCAGCTGCGCCTGGGGCGTGGGGATTGTCGAGCCGGAGGAGATTGACCGGCTCAATATTTTCGGCGCGACCATGCGCGCGATGACGCTGGCCGTGGCGCAGCTGGCCGAGGCGCTGGGGGAGGCTCCCGGTGAAGTGCTGATCGACGGCAACCTCACCCCTGAGGGCCGCGATGAAGGATGGTGCTGGCAAGCGCGCGCGATTGTTGGCGGGGATGCGCTGGAACCGGCGATTTCCGCTGCCAGCATCATCGCCAAGCAATGGCGGGACCGGATCATGTGCGAAGCGGCGGCGCGTCACCCCCATTACGGCTGGGAACGCAATATGGGCTATGGCACGAAAGAGCATATGGAGGCCCTGCGCCTGCACGGCCCGACCCCGCTCCACCGCAGGAGCTTTGCCCCGGTGGCGCAATTGACGCTGCTTTAGACTTAGCTGCCAGTCAAGCGGCCGGGATTGGCCTTGTCCGCATCAAGAATGCTCGCAAAATCATGTTTGATGACCGCGCCGCTGGAGGGAGGCATCGCGCCTTGTGATGCTGACGGCGTGATGGGCGGCGAGAAGTAAAATCCCTGCGCCGCGGTGCAGCCGGAGGCTTGCAGCCATTCGAACTGTTCGCGGTGCTCGATCCCTTCGGCGACTGTCTTCATCTCCAGTTCTTCGGCCAGACCGATGGTCGCCCTGATGATTGCCTGGCAATCGGGCCGTTCCAGCAGATCCTCAACGAAGCAGCGGTCAATCTTGATCGTATCGAAGGGGAATTTGCGCAGATAATTGAGCGATGAATAGCCGGTTCCGAAATCATCCAGCGCAATCCGCACGCCCAGTGCGCGGATATTGTGGAGGATTTCGATATTCTCATTGGTGTCGTGCAGCAGTGCGGTCTCGGTGATTTCCAGTTCCACGCGCTGCGGGGCAACGCCTGTGGTTGCGAGCGCCTGCGCCAGTACAGCCACCAGTCTTTCCGAACGAATCTGGACCGGGGAAAGGTTGATGGCGACTGTGATATTGTCCGGCCAGCTTGCCGCCTGCCGGATGGCATCGCGCACGATCCATTCGCCCAGTGAGACGATCAGCCCGCTCTCTTCGGCGATATTGATGAACTCGCCCGGCATGATCAGCCCGTATTCGGGATGGTTCCAGCGGACCAGCGCTTCCATGCCTGAGGTTTCGCCGGTGGTGAAATCGACTTGCGGCTGGAACATCAGCACGAACTGGCCGTCTTGCAGCGCGGTGCGCATGTCCAGTTCCAGCTCTTGCCGCTTGCGATCCAGCTCGTGCAACTGGGCATTATAGTCGCGATAGCAATTGCGCCCGCTATCCTTGGCCGCATAGAGCGCGAGGTCCGCCCGCCGCATCCATTCTTCCGGCTCGATAGTGGCGCTCCGGCAATAGGCGACGCCGATACTGGCAGAAACGTGGAGCGCCCGCCCGCCGATATCTATCGGGTCAGACAGGCGCATGATCAGGCGGTCTGCCAAAGCGTGAATTTCTTCCAGACTTTGTTCGTCACGCGTGAGAATGGCGAATTCATCGCCGCCCAGACGCGCCACCAGCGCTGTCTGTCCTGCCTCCAGCACAATGCGCCGGGCGATGGTGCGCAGCAGGCTGTCACCCGCCTCATGGCCCAGCGTGTCATTGACGATCTTGAACTTGTCGAGATCGATGAACAGCATGGCCTTGCGCCGAGCATTGCCATGGGCAAGCTGCACCAGCACTTCATTGAAGCGCAGCCGGTTGGCAAGCTCTGTCAGCGTATCGCATTTTGCCATTTGCGACAGCTGGCGGTCGGCAAGGATCTGAGCGGTGACATCGCTCATCACCCCGCGCATCGTGCCATTGTCGAGCGGCTTGCCAGAGATGGACCACCAGGTTTCCTTGTCCATGCCCGCCACCTGAATGCAAAAGTCGCGGAAGCTGCCGCCAGAACGGAGCTTGAGCTGAAGCATTTCATGATCCGCGCCTGGAACGAACAGAGACATCATCTGCGTCCCTTCCAGTGCGGCAGCCGGGCGCCGTGCCGCATCGGAAAAGCGCTGGGTTATGTCGACGAGCCTGCCAGAAGCGTCGATTTCCCACAGCCAGTCAGATGCTGCCGCTTCATATTCATGCAGCAACAGGCGCACCGTCTGTTCCGATCGTTCCAGTTCGATCTCTTCCAGCAGCCGTTCACGATAGAAGCGCGAATGATCGCTCACGCCATACAGCACGATGATGCCGTGCAGCCAGGTGAGCAGGACAATCGGCACCGCCAGATGCACTTCATAGAGGAAGGCAATCCCGGTTCCTGCGCAGATACAGGCCAGCATCAGGCTGTTGGCGGCAGATTTAAGATGGCGATATTGCATCAGCGCCGTGGACATGATCCCCGCCGCCAGCACGCACAGGATCAGATATTCGCCGCCTGCGTTCGCATATTGCCACAATACGGTGAAGGCGATCGCCCAGTTGAGCCCGCAACCCTGGGCCAGCACTGTGGCGTAGATCACATTCTTGCGAATATAGGCCTTGTCCGTCGAATTTCGATCAAAATCATAGCTTTGCTTGATCCGTAGGCCATCCAGCAAGAGCAAGGTAAACAGCCAGAAAAGCCAGAAGGTCGCATGTTCGCGCCGTGCCATGGTGGGAACCAGGATCAGCGCACTGCAAATCGTCCCGAATGCCGCACTGCGGACATTCGAAATGAAATCCGACATTTGCCGGATCAGCAGCTGATCATCGAGATCAAGCCTGGAGGTGCGGTTCTGGCTCACATTCTGTCCCAAGGGGAAGAACGTCATACCAGCGCGCTGTTAAATGGAGCCTCAGCCTTTGGGGCAATTTTACCTTACGGGAAAAGGTTAATGGCGCAGCAGGAAAGGGCGGGCAGGCCTGTGCTGCCAACAGCGACTGGCCGCCCAGATCAGGCACCGCCTATCCGCCCGCAGCCGGATCGCAGCAGCCATGTGAAGAAATTTCACTTTGAGTCCCCATGGCCACACACCCGACATATCGAGTCCCATGGAATCCCATGGACTCAACATGTTGTGGGATACTCTTTTTGTTCTTTCATGGTTAGCGGCGCGTTAACCATGTTCTGCGAAACTTCGCACTTGACGCGGACTCCGCGAGGATTCACCCTGTGGATAACTTCAGATAGGGGGCGATTAAGGATGGGGGTCATTCAGACCACGAAGGAACGCGCGCGGCAGTTTGCCGAAGCGGTGGAGCTGCCATTGGGGCAGATCCTGACGGGCGATTGCGTGGAATCCATGCGCCGCCTGCCTGATGCCTGTATCGATCTCGTCTTTGCCGATCCGCCCTATAATCTCCAGCTGGGGGGCGATCTCAACCGTCCCGATGGCAGCCAGGTCGATGCCGTCACCGATGAATGGGACCGGTTTGACAGTTTCAAGACCTATGATGATTTCACCCGTGCCTGGCTGACCGAAGCGAAGCGCGTGCTCAAGCCCGATGGCGCACTATGGGTGATCGGTTCCTATCACAATATCTTCCGCGTCGGCGCGATATTGCAGGATCTGGGCTTCTGGATCCTCAACGATATCGTCTGGCGCAAGAGCAACCCGATGCCCAATTTCAAGGGCACCCGCTTTACCAATGCGCATGAAACGCTGATCTGGGCGAGCCAGGGCGAGAAGGCCAAATACCAGTTCAATTATCGCGCGATGAAAACGCTCAATGACGAATTGCAGATGCGCAGCGACTGGGTGCTGCCGATCTGCAGCGGCGGTGAACGGCTGAAGGAAGGCGGGCACAAGGTCCACCCGACGCAGAAGCCGGAAAGCCTGCTCTATCGCGTGCTGCTATCGACCACGGAAAAGGGCGACGTCGTGCTCGATCCCTTCTTCGGCACCGGCACCACTGGCGCAGTGGCCAAGCGGCTGGGCCGCGAATGGATTGGCTGCGAACGCGAAGGCATTTATCGCAATGCCGCGCTGAAGCGGATCGAGAAGGAATTGCCGCTGGATGAAAGCGCGCTGACCACTATGCAAAGCCGCAAGAATGCGCCCAAGGTCGCCTTTGGCGCGCTGGTAGAGGTAGGCTATATCAAGCCGGGCACAAAGGTCTTCGACAAGAAACGCCGCTG
>JAGREF010000156.1 GCA_020446665.1 Sphingomonadaceae bacterium | reverse complement strand
CGCCGGGGCCGTTGGAGAGGAACACGCCATCAGGCTGCAGCGCGAGAATATCCTCCAGCGAGGTTTTCGCAGGCACCACCGTCACCCGCGCACCGGCCTTCACCAGATTGCGGAAGATATTGTCCTTGCCGCCGAAATCCATCGCCACGACATGCGGGCGCGCATCGCGCGGGGCGCGGGCATAGCCTTTTTCCAGCGACCATGCGCCGCCTTCCCAGCTTTCCTGCGCCGAACGGGTCACGCGCGGGGCCAGGTCCATTCCCTCCAGCCCCGGCCATTCCTGCGCGCGCCTGAGCAATGCGGGAAGGTCGAACTTGCCATCGGGGGCATGGGCAATCACCGCATTGGGCGCGCCTGACAGGCGGATGCGGCGCGTGAGTGCGCGCGTATCCACGCCGGACAGGCCGATCTTGCCATTGGCGGCCATCCACTCGGTAAAGCCCTTGTCCGCGCGGAAGCTCGAAGCGGCGGTAATGTCTTCGCGCACCACGCAGCCCACCGCGCCTTCGACCTTCGATTCGACATCATCGCCATTGGCCCCGACATTGCCGATATGCGGGAAAGTGAAAGTGACGATCTGCGCCGCGTAAGACGGGTCTGTCATCACTTCCTGATAACCGGTCATGGCGGTGTTGAAGCACACCTCGCCCACCGCGCTGCCGGATGCACCAAAACCCCGGCCCCAGATGATCGTGCCATCGGATAAGACGAGGACTCCCGTCGCGTCTTTTGGTTGCGCAGGCGAAGAGGCGGCAGAAGCCATAAGGGGGCGCTCCGAGTCAGGGGTTTCCGGCGATGTCGCTAAGACCCAGCCGCTAGGCCCGCTTATGCGATCCGTCAACCTATCCCTGCCGCAAAACTTTCGCTAAGCGCCCTCCCCTGACTTCCATCCACAGGAAAGAACCAATGATCAGGGACGATATCAAGCAAGCCACCATCGCCGCGATGAAAGCCGGCGACAAGGAACGCACCGCCGCGCTGCGTCTGGTCGGCGCGAAGATCAAGGATCGCGACATCGAGGAACGCACGAGGAAAACCACCGATGATGATGATGCGCTGGTGGTGGATGTGCTGCAGAAAATGGTCAAACAGCGCCGCGACTCGATCCAGATGTATGAAGATGGCGGCAGGCAGGAACTGGCCGACAAGGAAAAGGCCGAAGTCGCCGTGATCGAGGAATTCCTCCCCGCCCAGATGGACGAAGCCGCGACTGTCGCCGCCATCGAAGCGATCAAGGCCGAATTGGGCGCAAGTGGCATGAAGGATATGGGCCGCGTCATGGGCGAACTGAAAGCGCGCCACGGCGCAGAACTGGATATGGGCAAGGCCAGCGGGCTGGTAAAGGCGGCGTTGAGCTAGGACTATGCCATACGTGTCTCGACTTCGCTCGACACGAACGGGGACTGGGCTAATCCCAATGATCCGTTCGTGTCGAGCGGAGGCCGCAGGCCGCAGTCGAGATATGTAAGGGCACGCTTTATGGCCTTCTGGTGCTACATACTGCGCTGCGCTGACGGGAAGTACTATACTGGCCACACAGACGACCTCGAACGACGCATCGCCGAGCATTCTGTTGGCGGTTTTTGCAACTTCACGTCCAGCCGGCGTCCGGTCGAATTGATCTGGGCGCAGGATTTTCCGACCCGCCATGAAGCCTTGTCCAGCGAGTTGCAGGTAAAAAAGTGGTCGCGAGCAAAGAAGGAAGCGCTTGCCGCCTCCGACTGGGACCGGGTCGGCTACTTTGCGAAGCCGCCATCAGAGCGCGCAACGAGCATTGTGCATAAGCGTGTCTCGACTTCGCTCGACACGAACGGGCATGGTGGGTCATAAAGCCTGACTTCAACTTCCAACCGTAATTCCCGTTCGCATCGAGCGAAGTCGAGATGTAAACAGTACCAACCCGGATCCCCTGATGCTTTCACCTGCTTGGCTTGACGAACTGCGCTCCCGGGTGACGCTCTCCAGCGTCATCATGCGCACGACCAAGCTGCAAAAGGCCGGGCGCGAGTGGAAGGCGTGTTGTCCGTTCCATAATGAGAAGAGCCCCAGCTTCACCGTTTCCGATGAAAAGGGCTTCTATCATTGTCTCGCTGGCGACACGTTGGTGATGACCCGGCAAGGCCGCGTTCCCATCGCTGAGCTTGCCGGCAAGGAAAGTCAGGTGCTCACCGCCGGAGGGAAATGGGTCAGGGCTCCGTTCCGTTCTTATGGTCAGCAAACATTGTGGGAGATTACTCTTACGCGCAACCAGCAGGTCAAGATCATCCGGGCCACCGACGGCCACCGCTGGTTTGTGCGTGGGCGGAAAACCAGCCTCACCACCAGGCAACTTCGCCCGCAGCATCGCCTCGAAACCGTCACTCCCGCAAAGAATGATGGCGGGCAGCTTGATCTTGCCGGCATTCGACACGGAATTGTTTTTGGTGACGGCACGTTACAGAACGACCGATATGGCCATGTGCATTTGCACGGCACAAAAGACCGGGAACTGGCACGTTATTTTCCCGCCGAAATGGCCAGCAACCATATGCGGGAGAATGGCCAGCCCTATGTCCGCATCTACGGAGGGCGCAGTTTCGGGGAATACAAGGCGTTCCCAAGAGCCAATCTCAGCACAGCCTATAGGAGAGGTTTCCTAGCCGGTTATCTCGCCGCCGATGGCCATGTCGCCAAAGACGGCACGGTCATGTTGAACTCCGCCTGTCGTGAAACGCTCGATGCGGTGCGTGATCTGGCCTTGCAGCTGGGCATTGTTACCTATGGGATTACGTCACAAACGCGCATGGGAATTGATGGCAGGGCGAGCGAATTATTTCGTATCCACTTTGCCCGATCAACCCTGGATCCCGACCTCTTTCTCCTGGCAGATGCACGGGCACGATTTGAACAAGCGCAGCCCAAACATGACCGGCTTCGCTGGACGGTTCAAAAAGTCCAACCGACAAACTGTGTGGAAGAGGTCTTCTGCGCTGAAGTGCCGCATACGCATAGTTTCGCGCTGGACGACAACATACTGACTGGCAATTGCTTCGGCTGCGGGGCCCACGGTGATGTGATCCGCTGGATGACTGACCAGCGCGGCATGCAGTTCATGGATGCGGTGAAGGAACTGGCGGCACAGGCCGGGATGGAAGTGCCCGCCGCCGATCCGCGCGCGGCGCAGCGGGCTGAAGAACGCGCCGGTCTGCATGATGTCATGGCCGCCGCGCAGGATTGGTTCGTGCACAATCTGGCGGGTGAGCAGGGTATGCAGGCCCGCGCCTATCTCGCCTCGCGCGGTTTCAGCCAGCGCACCATCGAACGCTTCGGCTTTGGCTTTGCCCCAACTGACCGGCAGGCGATGAAAGCGGCGTTGGGCAGCCGCTTTGAAGAACCTATGCTGATCGAAGGTGGCCTTCGCATCGCGGTGGATGACAAGGAGCCTTATGACCGGTTCCGTGCCCGGCTGATGCTGCCGATCGAGGATGCGCGCGGGCGGGTGATCGC
>JAGREF010000155.1 GCA_020446665.1 Sphingomonadaceae bacterium | reverse complement strand
CTCGGCCAAAATCGGCTCCGTCACGGTGACCCAGATTGGTCGGAAAGTGCTCTAGGCTGAAGAAGGGGGATCGCGCGGTCATGAACCCCGCTTTAGCGCGGGGGAGGGGAGTAGGAAAATCAGTCCTCTTCGCCCGCCGCGCCCAAACCCGCGAGGTCAGAGTTGACGGTGGCCAGATCACGCGCAAAGCCGGGGTGGTCCGGCCATTCTTCGACCAGCGCCGCCATCACCTCTTTTGCTTTGAGAAAATGGGATCGGGCAAGGTCTGCCTTGCCTTCGGCCAATGCCAATTGTCCCAGTTCATAATTGCTGAAAAACAAATCACGCTGCCACTGGCTATTGCCCGGCTCCACGGCAGCGAGCTTTTCGCGGATGGCAAGGCCGCTCTCAAAGTGAGTGCGGGCAGCGGCGAGATTTCCGGCGGTCATTTCGAGATCGCCGAGCTTGTTGTGGCTGACGGAGAGATCGCGTCGCCACTCACTATTGCCCGGCTCCATGGCAGCGAGCTTTTCGGCGATGGCAAGGTCGCTTTCAAAGCGAGTGCGGGCAGCGGTGAGGTTCCCGGCGGCAATTTCGAGATCGCCGAGCATTTCATGGCTAACGGAGAGATCGCGTTGCCACTGACTATTGCCTGACTCCATGGCTGCGAGTTTTTCGGCGATGGCAAGGCTGCTCTCAAAGCGGGTGCGGGCAGCGGCGAGGTTTCCTGCGGCCATTTCGAGATCGCCGAGCTTGACATGGCTGACGGAGAGATCGCGTTGCCACTGGCTATTGCCTGACTCCATGTCTGCGAGCTTTTCGCGGATGGCAAGGCCGCTCTCAAAGCGGGTGCGGGCAGCGGCGAGGTTTCCGGCGGCAATTTCGAGATTGCCGAGCTCTTCATGGCTGACGGAGAGATCGCGCTGCCACTGGCTATTGCCCGGTTCCATAGCAGCGAGGTTCTTGATGATAGCGAAGGCCGATTCATATTCGGATTTTGCTGCCGTCAAATCTCCCTTGACCAACATAAGATTGCCAAACTCACCGTGCAGCACCATGCGGTCATGGTCTGATTTGACCTGTTGCAGCCCGTTGCGCAGGCACAATTCTGCGCTGGCAAGCGTGTCATATATGGCCCTCAACCTGCCGAGCTGGACCCAGGACCAGAGGTCGCTCGGGTCCAGTTCCGTAGCGCGCTTGAAATGCTCCATCGCTCTGGACGGGCTGACGGGCAGCGCAAGATAGGCGGCATCGCGTAATTCGCTGGCGGCACATTGCACAGCTTCCTCGGCAATTTCCGCTTTGCGGTCTGATGCTGCGATAATCTGGCCATCATCAATCAGCCGGGCGATTTTGCGGATGCGCGGATCGTCGGATTGCGCCGCACGGTCTGCGGCCAGAGCAAATTCAGCGGCTTCGCGCGGGCTGACCTTTTGGCCACTTTCTCGCTTAATGCCCAAAGCCTTGTGATAACGCGCCAGCAATTCGCCTGCCACCTTTCCGGCGATGAGATCGGAGATGGCTTGCTCATGCTTGTCCCGCTCTATGGCTTGGAGGAGTTCATCCTTGCGTTCATCATTCCGGCCATCAAGTGCGGCGAAAGATGCATTGGCGTGCTGGCGGTCCTTTTCCGCCTGTTCTTCAGAGTAAGGCTTTGGCTGGAAGAAAGTGAGGATCGCCGAAACTGCACCAAGGCCAGAACACAGCGCCGTAATTGTCAGCCATGGATTGGGAGCGGCCCAAAGCCAATCGAGCGAAGTGGGGAAGCCGACTGGCGGATTGGCAATGGCCAATTGCGCCGCTGTTGCAGCGCCGCCTATCCCAGCCATGGACAGGCTGATCGCTAATGATCGAGTGAGCTTTATCGGACCAAAACCCCCTATTGCTATGAATTTAGGAAGTATTGGGGCGAACTCAAGTGGTTAATCCTCCACCCGCCACCATTGCACCAGCAGAATGTTCAGATCGCCCTTGGGTTCGAAATTCTGTTTGCGCACTTCAAATCTTGTGTCGCTGACTTTCTTCACCCCGTCCATGCAGAAGCTGACGAGATTGTCGGGGCTGCTCTTGTCCACGACCAGCCGGAAATCCTTGATCGGGCCGCGCCAGTTGGCGCCGGTGGAGAGGATGTAGCCGATCCAGGTTTCGCCGTAATAGGCCTCGCCATTGGGGGCTCTGGCCTTCATTTCGGCATCGCGGCGGTCGAAGCCGGCGAGGAAGCTGTCATCCACGCACCAGCGCTGGCGATATTCCTGCAAGCCTTCGGGATAGTCATTGCGCGGTCCGGGATAGAGCATCCCGCCCACGCTGCCGCCGTTGATCGGTTTGTAGCGATGGCTGACATGCACCGCCTTGCGCGCGGGGAAGGTCTGCGTGCGCACGATATGGCGCTGCACCTGCCAGACGGGGAGCCATTCCGTGCCGTAAATGCTGTCGCGCTTGATCAAGCCTGCTGCTTCCAGCCTTGCCAGCTTCTCGGGTGGCATCTTGTCCAGCGCCTGCGGCAGGTCAGCGGGGCCATACCACAGCACAGGCAGCTCCTCTGTTTCGACCTTGGCGGTCACATCCTTGCCGCCGATCATGGCGCGGTCGCTGGCGGTCCATTCCACCTCTTCGCCATCGACTGTCGTGCGGAACTTCAGCTGGTCCCAATCGGGCATGGCACGGTAGTAGTCGTAATAGAGCCCCTTCTCCGGCAGGGGAGGCAGCGGGAAAGAGATCGTCAGTTCGACGTCTTTCTCGGACTGGTTGGTGTAGGTGTAGTCCACCCGCACTTCCGCTTCGGAGATATAGAGCTCCTCCGCATCCATGCTGATCGCGTCATTCTGTTTGAGCACCAGCCCGCCAACGGCCCATTCGGCCTCGCTATCATTGGCGAGGGCTGGGAGGGCAAAGGCCAATAGCGGCGCGGCGAGCAGGGTGCTGGCGAGTCTCATGGCCTGCAGGATGCCTCATGGGCAGCCGCGCGGCAATCACAGGGATTGTGGGGGAAGTAGCCTCAGGCTTCTTCCGCAAACTGATCATAGGCGCGCAAGGCATCAGCGGCATACATCACCGAGGGGCCGCCGCCCATATAGATCGCCATGCCGATCGCCTCGCTCACTTCCTTGCGGGTGGCGCCGAGATTGACCAGCGCCTTGGCATGGAAGCCGATGCAGCCATCGCAGCGCAGGGCAACGCTGATGGCCATGGTGATCAGTTCCTTGGTCTTGGCATCCAGCGCGCCATCTGCGCCTGCTGCCTTGGACATGGAATAGAAGCCCGCCATGGTTTCCGGCTCCACTTCGCGCAACTCTGCGGTGTAGGCGGAAATGTCGGCGATCATCGCCTTGTAATCCTTGGGCATGGCGGGCTCCTTGTAAAATCAGCCTGTTATGCGGCTTCCTTGCGTTTGGCCTTCTTGCGCTCATGCGGATCGAGGATCGCTTTGCGCAGGCGGATGCTCTTGGGCGTGACCTCCACCATTTCATCATCGTCAATATAGGCGATGGCCTGTTCCAGCGTCATCACCCGCGGCGGGGTGAGGCGGATCGCGTCATCCTTGCCGGTGGAGCGGAAATTGGTCAGCTGCTTGGACTTCATCGGATTGACTTCGAGATCGTCCGGCTTGGCATTTTCGCCGATCACCATGCCTTCATAGATCTTCGCGCCGCCGCCGATGA
>JAGREF010000154.1 GCA_020446665.1 Sphingomonadaceae bacterium | reverse complement strand
ACAAGATCTATACCCGCACCGGCGATGACGGGACCAGCGGGCTGGTGGATGGCTCGCGTCGTCCCAAGGGTGATGCCCGCTTTGCCGCCATCGGCGCGGTGGACGAGGCCAATTGCGCGCTGGGCCTGCTGGCGACCGCGCTGGATGGCTCGCCCCATCGCGATGCGGTGATCCGGCTGCAGAACGATCTGTTCGATCTGGGGGCCGATCTCGCGACGCCGCTGGGCGAGGTTGGCGGCGATGATTTCACCCCGTCGGACATGGTGCTGCGGGTCGTTCCGGCGCAGGTCGAATGGGTTGAAAACTCGCTCGATGCGCTAAATGACGCGCTCGAACCCCTGACCAGCTTCATCCTGCCCGGTGGCAGCGAAGCGGCGGCCCGCGCGCATATTGCCCGCGCCAGCGTGCGCCGGGCAGAGCGCGACATGGCCATTCTGGCGGCGGCAGAGCCGGTCAATCCGGCTGCGCTGGCGCTGATCAACCGCCTGTCAGACTGGCTGTTCGTGCTCGCCCGCGTGCTGAACGGGAATGGCGCCCACGATGTCAAATGGGTGCCCGGCGCCAATCGATAGTTTTCGCTAGGCAGGCGCAGCGCAAGCCGCTAACCAGCCGCCTTTGCTGCAACTGCGAAGGAAATGGGCGATGGCGACTGTCGGGATTATCGGTGCGGGCCAGATGGGTTCCGGCATTTCACAGACCGCCGCGACTTTCGGCCATGACGTGATGCTGGCCGATGTCGATCTCGACATTGCTGAAAAGGCCAAGGCCAAGATTGGCAAGGGTCTCGACCGGCTGGTTTCCAAGGACAAGATGAGCGCCGATGATGCGGCCGCGATCCTGGCCCGCATCACGCCGGTAGCCGACTATGAACCGATGGGCGAAGCTGAATTCGTCATCGAAGCGGCGACCGAGCGCGAGGAAATCAAGTTCCGCATTTTCGAGGCTGCGGGCAAGGTGCTGGGCCCCGATGCGATCCTGGCCAGCAATACCAGTTCGATCCCGATCACGCGCATGGCGAACCACGCGCCCGATTCTGCCCGTTTCATCGGCATCCACTTCTTTAACCCGGTGCCGATCATGAAGCTGGTGGAAATCATCCCTGGCCTCGCTACCTCGCAGGACACGATTGCCCGGACCCGCAGCTTTGTGGAAACTCTGGGTAAGGATGTGGTGCTGAGCGATGACGCGCCCGGATTTGTCGTCAATCGCATTCTTGTGCCGATGATCAATGAAGCGATCTTCGTGCTTGGCCAGGGAACGGCCAGTATCGAGGATATTGATCGCGGCTGCGTGCTCGGCCTCAATCACCCGATGGGCCCGCTTACGCTGGCGGACTTTGTCGGCATCGACACTGTCTACGAGATCATGAAAGTGCTGCATTCGACCACGGGTGACGGCAAATATCGCCCGGCACCGCTGCTGGTGAAATATGTCGAAGCCGGCTGGTACGGCCGCAAGACCGGCCGTGGCTTCTACGATTATTCGGGTGAGGTGCCGGTTCCCACCCGCTGAGTGGTGGTGGCGGGCACATCATCCATCGCCCATAACCCGCCGACCACAACCACGCATCCCAGCATCACGGCATAGGCGAGCAGCCGGAAATTCGGCGTGCTCGGGCGTTCGAGCAAATGCGGGTGCAGCCGTTCCAGCGTCCGGACGGTCTGGCGCTGCGCACTGAAGGCAAGGGCGGCCCCGGCGAGGATAAAGGCCGTGGCAATCACCTTGGCCAGCCAGGGCGGGTCCAGTTCGCCAAACAGCGCGCGAAAGGCGATCCCGATCCCGATGGCGGCGAAGGAAGTACGGATCCACCCGGCAAAGGTGCGCTCCATCGCCATGATATTGCGGTCTTCGGCCAGCCGGGTCCGCTTTATCGCGAGGTCTTCAGATGTCGGCTTCTCGGTCATTACCGCTGACCATAGTGCGATCTTCCGATCCGGCAAGCGGTGGCCCCGGATCAGGGGCAGAATCCTGCAGCACGGCTGTCTCGCCCAGATCATCGGCCCGTTCGGGGTCGGGGTCGATCATCGGATTGGTTTCGAACCCGTCCGTGTCGAAACCCGATGCGTCATCGATCAGGTCGTCATCATCGCTGAAACCGGTTTCGGCATCGCCAGCAGGCTGCGATTGCGGCTGTGCAGCACCTTGCGGCGCAGGCCGTGGCGCCATCGCGGCAACCGGTTCGGCCTCGCTCGATCCGTCGGCTGCCATTTTGGCCAGCATACCATCTTCTTCATCCAGCAGGACGCTGCCGACGATCAGGATGATCGCGGCAAGGCCGAAGGCAGCCAGACGAAAATGGCCGGATAGTCCGTACATGGGCGGGATAAATAGCCGCGCAGAAGTTAAGGATCAGTAGATTCGGCGGCGCGTTTCAGGTCGTAAAGAAGCTCCAGCGCGTCGCGCGGGCTAAAGGCATCGACATCGATTTCAGCCAGCTTTTCCCGCAGCGGGTCAGATGCCTGCGGCTCTTCCGGCACCGCAGCGGCGGCAAATAGTGGCAGGTCACCAAGCCCGGCAGCGATCCCGCCTGTCTGCTCGCGTCCGCGCTCCAGCCGGTCGAGCACTGCCTTTGCCCGCGCAACAACAGGCTTTGGCACACCGGCCAGCTTGGCCACAGCAAGCCCATAGGATCGGTCAGCGGGGCCCTGCGCTACCTCGTGCAACAGCACAAGGTCGCCTTTCCATTCGCGCGCACGGACATGGTGCAGGCTCAGCGCCTCGCAGCTTTCGGCAAGGCGGGAGAGCTCGTGATAATGCGTGGCGAACAGGCAGCGGCAACGGTTCGCGCCATGCACCGCCTCCACCACCGCCCAGGCCAGCGCCAGCCCGTCATAGGTGGAAGTGCCGCGCCCAACCTCGTCAAGGATAACAAAGCTGCGTTCGCTGGCCTGCGCAAGGATGGCGGCGGTTTCGACCATTTCAACCATGAAGGTGGATCGCCCGCGGGCGAGATTGTCTGACGCGCCAACGCGGCTGAACAGCCGGTCCACCAGCCCGATTGTTGCGTCTTCCGCTGGCACAAAGCCGCCCGCCTGCGCCAGCAGAACGATCAAGGCGTTTTGGCGAAGGAAAGTCGATTTACCGCCCATATTCGGGCCACCAACCAGCCACAGCCGATCATTTTCCGCCAGAACACAATCATTGGCGACGAAACGCTCCCCGCTCGCTGCCAAGGCGCTTTCAACTACCGGATGGCGGCCACCGGTAATGGTGAGGCTGCGATCCTCTGCTATCTGTGGGCGGCACCAGCCCCCCTCGGCTGCGCGTTCGGCTTGCCCGGCGGCAACGTCGATCCGGGCGAGCGCAGATGCAGTGGCCGCAATCGCTTCGCGCGCTGCGATGACTTCGATGACCAGCTCTTCAAAATGCCCCTCTTCAGCCACTAGCGCCCGCCCGCCTGCTTCGCTGATCTTGCCCGCTTCTTCATGCAGGTTGAGCGAATTGAAGCGCACTGCACCGGCCATGGTCTGGCGGTGGGTAAAGCCGCTGTCCGGTGCCATCAGCGCGTCGGCATGTTTGGCAGGAACTTCGATGAAATAGCCCAGCACGCCATTATGCCTGATCTTGAGCGGGGCGATCCCCGTCTCTTCGCGATAGCGGGCTTCCAGCGCGGCAATCGCACGCCGGGCATTGCCGGAAATGCTGCGTAATTCATCCAGCGCCGCGTCATAGCCTTCCGCGATGAAGCCGCCCTGGCTGCGCTCTGTGGGCGGGGCAGGCACCAGCGCGCGCTGCAAATGGTCGACCAGTGCGCCATGCCCTGACAGCGACGGAAGCAGCGCATCGAGCAGCGCCGGCCGGTCTGTCCTGGTGGAGAGGGCATCATGAATCCGTCGTGCTTCCGCCAGCCCGTCGCGCAATTGCCCCAGGTCGCGCGGGCTGCCGCGCCCGGCGACTACGCGGCCCAGCGCGCGGCCAATATCGGGCAGGGCGCGCAGCACCTCGCGCAGATCGGCGCGCAGCAACGGGTCGTCATGCAGCCAGTGGACCAGCACCAGCCGGGCGTCGATCAGTGCGCGATCAAGCAGCGGTGCGGAAAGATCCTCTGCCAGCTGGCGCGCGCCTGCCCCGGTCACGCAGCGATCGACCGCTGCCACCAGGCTGCCGGCGCGGCCGCCCCCCTGCGCTTCCAGTATTTCCAGGCTGGCACGGGTCGCTTCGTCCATCGCCATATGCTGGGCCCCGGCCCGCACCTCGGGCGGGAGTAGCAAGGGCATGTTGCCGCGCCCGACATGGTCGAGATAGGCAATCAGACCGCCTGCCGCCGCCAGCATCGCACGGGTGAAGGTGCCAAACCCGTCGAGCGTGGCAACGCCATGCACGGATTTCAGCCGCGCTTCTCCTTCGGTGCTGGCGAAATCATGCGCCGGACGCGGGATGGCTCCGTCGGGCGCATTATCCCATGCTTCCGGGGCGACTACTTCGCTTGCCCCCAGCCGCGCAAGCGCCGCGCCCATTGCGTCGGCGGCGCATTCTTCCAGCTCCATGCGCCCGGTCGAAATATCCACACTGGCAATGCCGATGTGGTCGCGCAGCGCGCATATCGCCGCCAGCACATTGGCGCGGCGCGGTTCAAGCAGAGCCTCTTCCGTCAGCGTGCCCGCGGTGACGAAGCGCACGATCGCGCGCTTGACCAGTGCCTTCGAACTGGGCGTGCCTTCGCGTTTGGCCCGCGCCTTGGCTTCCTCCGGCGTTTCTACCTGTTCGGCAATGGCTACCCGGCAGCCCGCCTTGATCAGCCGGGCGAGATAGCCTTCTGCCGAATGCACCGGAACGCCGCACATCGGCACCGGATCCCCGCTGTCCTTGCCCCGGCTGGTCAGGGCAATATCGAGGATGGCAGAGGCTTCCTTCGCATCGTCGAAGAACAGTTCGAAAAAGTCCCCCATGCGGTAGAACAGCAGGCAATCGCCAGCCTCGCGCTTCAGCGCGTGATATTGCTCCATCATCGGGGTGGCTTTAGCGGCCATTGCACCGGCCTAGCCAAAGCGGTGATGATTCGGGAAGGTGTGTGGCAACGCTTTCCCCTATCGCTTCAGCCTTGGCTGCGTTAGGAAGCACCACACCAGCCAAAAGGGGGAAAGACGTGGCCGACGAAAACGACGTGTCGTTTACCGAGCGCGAAGCGCTGTTCTATCATGAGACCATTCGGCCCGGCAAAATCGAGATCATCGCCAGCAAACCGATGGCGAGCCAGCGCGATCTTTCGCTGGCCTATTCCCCCGGCGTGGCTGTGCCGGTGCGGGCCATTGCGGAGGATCCGGCCAATGCCGCGCGCTATACCGCGCGTTCGAACCTGGTGGCGGTGATTTCCAACGGCACTGCCATTCTGGGGCTGGGCAATCTGG
>JAGREF010000153.1 GCA_020446665.1 Sphingomonadaceae bacterium | reverse complement strand
GGTGCATTCAACCGCTCTGCCACCTGTCCGCTCGCGGCGGTCGCTAGCCGGAAGTTCCGCAGATGTCACGCCTTGCGGTGATGCGAGGGGAAAATTCGTTCGATGGGTAGGGAAGGGGATTCAAAAGTGCCTGCGCCTGTGCGACACAGGGGGCATGAAAATTCTTCCCTTCCTCTTCGCCGCTGCCATTTCTCTTGCCTTGTCAGCCCCGGCGACACCGCTTGCCGCGCAGGACATGCCGTTTGATGCCTATGTTCAATTGCTGGCGGCAAGGGCGCGCGCGGAGGGCGTGAGCGAACCGACGATTGAGCGGATGACGGCTGGCCTGACACCCAATCCGCGCGTGATCCAGCTTGACCAGAGCCAGCCGGGGACACCCACCCGCACCGGCTATCCGGCGCTCCAGCCCTATCTCAATACCCATGTGAACCCCACACGCATCCAGCGCGGCCGCAACATGTTTTCGGCCACACAGAGCATGCATGCCCGGATTGAGCGGGAATATGGCGTACCCGTGGAAATCATCATGGCAATCTGGGGGCATGAGACCAATTACGGCAGCTATACCGGTAATTTCGACCTGTCCCGCTCACTCGCCACGCTGGCCTGGGAAGGGCGGCGACGGGAGCTGTTTGCCAGTGAATTCGTGGCTCTGCTGAAGGTTGCGGACAAGGGTTATTCGCGCAGCAAGCTGCAGGGCAGCTGGGCCGGGGCCTTTGGCAATCCGCAATTTCTGCCCAGCGTCTATCTGCGTCTGGCCAAGGATGGAGACGGGGATGGCTATGCCGATATATTCAACAGCCGTGCCGATACGCTGGCATCCATCGCCAATTATTTCCGCGATGCGGGCTGGCGCACGGGTGAACCATGGGGCGTGCGCGCCTCTATCCCTGCCGGATTCGACTGGGATGCGGTAAAAACCGATCTTGATGCGCCTGTTTGTCCGCGTGTGCATGAACGGCACAGCCAATGGAAAACCGTGGCAGAATGGCGGAATTTGGGGGTTCAGCCGCAGGCATACCTGGCCGACGATACGATGGTTTCGCTGTTCCAGCCCGATGGGCCGGGAACAAGAAGCTGGATGTTAACCACAAATTATCGGGTTATCCTCGAATATAACTGCTCCAACTACTACGCGATGAGTGTGGGGTTACTTGCAGATGAGATTGCCCAGTAATGTCCGTTTCCGTGCCCTTGGGCTCGGCCTGATTCCATTCCTTGCCGCTTGCGGCGTGGTCGGCGGCGGTGGTGACCGCCCGCAAGCTGTTGCCGGGGTTGACCCTGCGCTGGCTGCGAGTGCCGACCGGCGCGGGCCTGAGGCTGATTTCCCCATGGTGCTGGGCGATCCCTTCACCGTGGACGGCCAGCTTTACACGCCCACCGATACATTCAGCTATGACAGTGTCGGCTATGCCACCATGGACCGCGAAGGCGGGCAGGGTGTGAGCGTGGCGCACAAGACCTTGCCGCTGCCGAGCTATGTCGAGATTACCGAGCTTGGTACTGGGCGGACGATTCTGGCCCGCGTGGAACGGCGCGGCCCGATGACGTCGGCGCGCGAAGTGGCTCTGTCACCCGGTGCCGCTGCTCAGCTTGGCATTTCGGATGGAACCCCTGTGCGGGTTCGCCGCGTCAATCCGCCGGAAATGGAGCGGGCTGAACTGCGCGCTGGCAAACCGGCTCCTGCGCGGATGGATACGCCCAAAACCTTGCTGAGTGTATTGACGCGCAAATTGCCCGCTGCCGGATCGGCATCCTTGCGCAGCGCATCGGCTGATGCCGCGCGGGTGCAGGCAGAAGGTGGCAGTGAACTGCCCGCCTTGGCTCCGCGTCAGGCTTCGACTGCTTCGGCTGCTCCGGCAGCGCGCGAGGCAAGTTTTGAACAAGCCTTCAGTCGCCCGATGCCTGCCGCATCGCCGGCTCCGGCTGCGCCTGTACGCACCGCCAGCAGCAGTGCAGCGCCAGCGGCGAACAGCAAATATGCCCTGCCGCCGCTGACCAGCGTCCCGCGCTCTGTCGCATCCCCGGCCACACGCCCGATCCGGGTGAGCGCCGGTCTGCCGCCAGCAGTGCGCACCGCGCCTGTGGCTGCGCCCGTTCAGGCCAGCTCGCCGGGTCCGCAAGGGGATGACGGCTTTGTCGTCCAGGCCGCGGCTTTCTCCAGCAAGGCTAATGCAGACCGCGCCGCCAGCAAGATCGGCGGCTTTGTCCAGCAGAGCGGCAAATATTACCGTGTGCGCACCGGCCCCTACACAAGCCGTGGACAGGCCGAGGCAGCGCTCGCCAAGGTGCGGGCAGCCGGTTATAGCGACGCACGCGTATTTACCGATGGCTGATCCTCCGGCTCCTGCCGGGTAGCGGGAGCTGGATGACACACTGGGTTCGTATCTGTTTCGCATTACTGGCGCTGGCCTTCGCGCCGCGCCTTGAGGCACGCCCGCTGCAGGCCCCGACTCAGCAATGGTCGGTTGCGCCGGTTGCCGATGCTCCGATTGCCTTGCTGGTGGAGGTTCCCTCTGGCCAGGTGCTCTATGCACGTGAGCCGGACCGGCGGTTTATTCCGGCATCGGTGACCAAGGTCATGACGGCCTATACCGTCTTTGAACAGATCAAGGCAGGCAAGCTTTCCACCTCCACCGAATTCTTGGTGCCAGATGCGGTTGCGCAGGAATGGTCGGGCAAGGGATCGACTATGTTCCTTGTCGCCGGGGACAAATTGCCACTGGAGACCCTGCTGCGCGGAATCACCACCATATCCGCCAATGATGCCTCGATCGTGGTGGCAGAGGGGGCAGGGGGCTCCGTCCTGCAATGGACCGCGCTGATGAACCGCCAGGCCCGCGCGCTGGGCATGGCAGACAGCCATTTCGGCACGCCCAATGGCTGGCCCGATGGCGGCGCGACCTTCACCACCGCAGCGGATCTGGTCAAACTGGCCACTGCGCTCACCACGCGGCACCCGGCCTTGTACCGGAGCTATTTCGGGCAGTTCGATTTTGGCTACCGCGGGGTCGGCATGCGCAACCACGATCCCTTGATCGGAGTGGTCAAAGGCGCTGACGGGATCAAGACCGGCTTCACCAATCAGGCAGGCCATAATTTCCTCGGCTCAGCAGAGCGAAACGGGCGGCGTCTGGTCATGGTCGTGGCCGGAATCGACAGCGAGGAAAGCAGGGCGCGGATTTCGAGAGAGCTTGTCGAATGGGGATTCGACATGTTCGAACGCAAGGAAATCTATGCAGCCGGTGAACAGATTGGCTTTGCGCAGGTGCAGGATGGCACGTCAGCCGCTGTAGCGCTGAGCAGTACAAGCCCGGTCAATGTCGCGCTACCCCGCGCAAAGGCAGGGGTTAGGCTGGCCATTACCTATGATGGCCCCTTGCGCGCGCCCGTCCGCAAGGGGGAACAGGTGGCAATGCTGGAGGTCACTATCGACGGCATGCCCCCTTACACAGTACCACTCATCGCATCCGACACTGTAGAAAAAGCGTCGATTTTTTCCAGAATCGCCAATGGAATCAGAGGGTGGCTGGCATGATCCGCGGCAAATTCATCGCGCTGGAAGGCGGGGAGGGGACCGGAAAATCGACCCAGTCCCGACTGCTTGCCGCCGCCCTCAAGGAACGCGGAATTGATGTTGTGGTTACCCGTGAACCCGGCGGAACGCCGGGCGCGGAGGCGATCCGGAACCTGTTGCTGGCCCCTCCCGGCGCAGGCTGGGGCCCGCGCGCAGAAGCCCTGCTCTTTGCCGCTGCACGCTCGGATCATGTTGAAAAGATTATCCTTCCTGCGCTGGAAGCAGGCAAATGGGTGATCTGCGACCGCTTCCTCGACAGCAGCCGCGCCTATCAGGGCGGGGCAGGGGGCGTGGGCGATGAGGCGGTGCTCACTTTGCATGGCATAGGAAGCAAGGGCTTGCGCCCTGACCTTACACTGCTGGTGCAGGTTCCCGCGGCAAAGGTGGCAGCGCGCCTCGCTGAGCGGGACGGAGACATCTCCGACGCAATCGGCGGCAGGGATGCGAGCTATCACGCTGAAGTCGCAGCAAGTTTCGCCCGCTTTGCCGAGCAGGAGCCAGACCATTTCGCGGTGATTGATGGCGATTCTGGTCCAGAAGAAGTGCACCAGCACATCATGACTGCACTACGCCCCTTGCTGGATGGAGAGCCATGAACCTGCTCGGCCATGACGCTGCCTGGCACGAATGGCGCGACGCGATGGGCGGTGCCCGCATGCATCACGGCTGGATCCTCGCCGGGCGGCGCGGGCTGGGCAAGATGCACTTCGCCATGGCCGCCGCGCGGGAACTGGTGGCAGAGCCCGGCATCCCGCAGCCAGAGGGCGACCATCCCGACATTATCGTGCTGTCCCATCTCCCCAAGGATGAGAAGGAAGAGAAGAAGCGCGAAAAAGGCGAAGCTTACGAGACAAAGCGCAATATTGCGGTGGGCCAGATCCGGGCGGTGCAACAGCGGCTTACCACCCGGCCCACATTGGGCAGCCGCCGTACGATTATCATCGACCCTGCTGATGACCTTGAAAAAAGCGCCGCCAATGCGCTGCTTAAAAGCCTGGAGGAGCCGCCGCAGGGCACGTTCTTCCTGTTGGTCACTCACCGTCCGGCCCGGCTGCTACCCACCATCCGCTCCCGCTGCCGCATATTGCGCTTCCCTTCGCTGGAAGATGACAAGATTGCCCGTTTTCTGGCTGAAATGGCGCCGCAAGCAGATGCAGCTGCCCGGGCCGCAGCGGTTGCAGCGGCGGCTGGTTCACCCGGTGTAGCGCTGGAATTCATCGAACACGATCTGGGCAAGCTCGACACGCTGATGCGGCAAATCGCTGATCGGGGGGACCCGGACTTCGCCTTGCGCGGGCAGCTTTCCGCCGCAATCGGGGCGCGCCCTTCGCGTGAGCGCATACAGGCCGCGCTTGACCTTGCCCGCGCAGTCATGGCCGGCCGCATGGAAGACACGCCGCGCCATGCCATCATGGCGCTGACCGATGCGCATACGGACCTGGTCCGCCTCGCCGCGCAGGTGCCGACCTATAATTTCGACCCCGGCCTGCTGGCGATGGAAATCGGCACCTTGCTTGCCAATGCGGCTGGCACTAGGGACCCGGCCCATGGCTGAACCCTTCTACATTACCACCGCAATCTCCTATCCCAATGGCCGCCCGCATATCGGGCATGCCTATGAAGCGATTGCCGCTGACGTGATCGCCCGTTTCCAGCGCGCGCGCGGGCGCGATGTACGCTTCCAGACGGGGACTGACGAACATGGGCTGAAGATGGCGCAAAAGGCGCGCGAACTGGGCAAGACCCCGCGCGAGCTGGCGGATGAAATGTCCGGCTATTTTCAGGAAATGTGCGCCGGGCTGAACATCTCGCATGATCGCTTCATCCGCACGGTCGAAGACGAACACCACCGCGCCAGCCAGGCCATCTGGCAGGCGATGGAGGCCAAGGGCGACCTCTATCTCGACCGTTATGAAGGCTGGTACTCCGTCCGTGACGAAGCCTATTACGACGAGAGCGAACTGGTCGAAGGGGAAGGGGGGGAAAAGTTCTCCCCCCAAGGTACGCCGGTCGAATGGACCGTGGAAGAAAGCTGGTTCTTCCGCCTCTCGGCCTATCAGGACAAGCTGCTTGAGCTGCTCAAATCACCCGGTTTTCTGGAGCCGGAAAGCCGCCGGAACGAGATGATTGCCTTTGTCTCGGGCGGCCTGCGCGATCTCTCGATCAGCCGCACCAGCTTTGACTGGGGGGTCAAGGTTCCGGGCAGCGAAAATCACGTCATGTATGTGTGGATCGATGCGCTGACCAATTATATCACCGGGCTTGGTTATCCCGATGATACAGAGCTTTATCGCAAATACTGGCCTGCCAATCTGCATCTGATCGGCAAGGATATCGTCCGCTTCCACACGATCTACTGGCCTGCCTTCCTGATGAGCGCGGATGTGCCCGTGCCGCAGAAAGTTTTCGGGCATGGTTTCCTGCTCAATCGCGGGCAGAAGGAATCGAAATCGCTCGGCAATGTGACCGATCCGATGGCTCTGGCCGAGCAATTCGGGGTCGATGTGCTGCGCTATTTCCTGCTGCGCGAAGTGACCTTCGGGCAGGATGGCAGCTATTCGCCAGAGGCAATCGTGACGAAGAGCAACGCCGAACTGGCCAACAGCTTCGGCAATCTGGCACAGCGCACATTGTCCATGATTTTCAAGAATATGGACGGCGCGCTGAAGGGGGATTGTGCCACTGATCCGGCCGATGAAGCATTGACGGCACAGGTCAATGAAGCCGTGACGACATTGCAGGACCGGTTCGAAGCGCTCGATTTCAGTGCCGGGCTGGAAGCATGGATGCGGGCCGTCTTTGCCTGCAATCAGTATGTCGATGAACAGGCCCCCTGGGCGCTGCGCAAGAGCGATCCGGCACGAATGGATGCCGTGCTGATGACGCTTTTCCGGCAGGTAAGGGCGCTGGCCATTGCCGTTTTGCCGGTGGTGCCGACAGCGGCGGCAAATCTGCTCGAGCAGATGGGCATTCCGGCGGACGAACGCGATTATGCGGCGCTGGACGATGGGGATTGGTTCACCCGACTTTGCGCCACCGGCTTTGTGGTCAGCAAACCGGAAGGCGTGTTCCCCCGCCTCGAACTGCCGGAGGGCGAGGGCGCCTGATGCTGATCGACAGCCATTGCCATCTGGAATATAAGGGGCTGGTTGAAGACCGGGCAGGGGTGCTTTCCCGCGCGCGGGAAGCCGGGATTGATGCCTTCCTCAACATCTCCACCCGCAAAAGCGAATGGGACAATGTCATCGGCACTGCCGAGCGTGAACCCGATGTCTGGGCCAGCGTCGGCATTCATCCGCATGAGGCCGATGCCCATGCTGATCTGGATGCGCAGGCCCTGCGTGATGCCACTGAAAATCCTCGCGTTATCGCCATTGGTGAGACTGGCCTCGATTACTATTACGACAAATCGGACCGCGCCGTGCAGCGTGATCTGTTCCTCACCCATATTGCCGTTTCTCGCGACACCGGCCTGCCGACCATCATCCACACCCGCGATGCGGAAGAGGACACGCTGGAGATTTTGCGCGACGAAATGGGGAAGGGCGCCTTCCCTGCCCTGATCCATTGTTTCACAGCCTCGGCCGATTTCGCCAATGCTGTGCTGGAACTGGGCCTGACAATCTCGCTATCGGGTATCGTCACATTCAAGAATGCCAGGGAACTGCAAGACATCGCACGGGAAATTCCGGCAGACCGCTTGCTGGTGGAAACCGATGCGCCATTCCTGGCGCCGGTGCCACATCGGGGCAAGACTTGCGAACCGGCCTTTACCCGCAACACCGCCGAATTTGTGGCGGAATTGCGCGGGGAAAGTTTCGAGCAACTGGCTCAGCAGACTTCGCACAATTTCTACCAGCTGTTCAGGAAGGCATCGGCGTGAAGCTGATCATGCTTGGATCGGGCACCTCGACCGGGGTGCCACGGGTCGGGAATGATTGGGGCGCCTGCGATCCAGACGAGCCACGCAACCGCCGCAGCCGTGTTTCCATCATGGTGGAAAGCAAAGCCGGCCAAAGACTTCTGGTCGATACTTCAACCGATCTTCGCCATCAGATGCTGGCCAATAATATCGACCGGATCGATGCGGTTTTCTGGACACATGACCATGCGGATCACTGCCACGGCATCGATGATCTGCGGGTGCTGCGCTATGGCCGCGCCGGCCCGATCCCGGGCTATGCAGCCGGTGAAACCGTGCGCCGCCTGCGTCAGCGTTTCGATTACGTCTTTGCCGGCCAGCACGGCTATCCCACCATTGTCAGCCTCGACACGCTGGACCGGATGCGCATGTGCTGCGGCTTTGGCGTGGAATGGTGCCAGATGCCGCATGGCCCGGCGCAGAGCACAGCCTATCGGTTCGATTGTGACGGAAAATCGATAGCTTACGCGACAGACTTCAGCGAAATCACGCGCGACATGGTCGAACTGCTGGAGGATGTCGATCTGCTCGTCGTCGATTGCCTGCGCCGCGATCCGCATCCGACCCATGCACATCTGGCCATGGCGCTGGAGCTGACCGAGCGATGTGGCGCAAGGCAGACCGTGTTGACACATCTCGACAAGAGCATGGATTATGCGACGCTCTGCGCAGAAGTGCCGACCAATGTGATCGTCGGCTATGACGGGCTGGAGCTCGAAGCATGAATGAATTTGATGCCGTCCAGATCGTGGCATTGCTTGGCTGGCTGATCCTTGCTGGCGGCGCGCTGGCATCCTATCAGCTGAACTGGAAAAGCAGCGTCAAGATGGCGCTTGTCTGGGCAGCGATCTTTACCGCCGTGTTCCTCTTCTTCAGCCTGGTCAGCGGTGAGTGATCTCTGCAATGGCGCAAAATCGGGTGATTTCGTCGAGAGGGGGCAAGAGGGCGGCTGAGAGGGGTAATCCCTGAATTCAGCCATTCCTGCTTACTCTTATTTAATATAATATATATTAT
>JAGREF010000152.1 GCA_020446665.1 Sphingomonadaceae bacterium | reverse complement strand
TTCCTGCCAGCGCGCCAGAATGCCCGGTTCCTTCTGCGGCAGCCCGGCCTTCATGGGGAAATCGGTCTTGGGCAGGAAGACCGTGTCTTTATAGTCGCGCTTTTCTGTCATGGCGGGCGGCGCTTACGGCAAATGCGCGCCGCGATAAAGACATTCCCTGCGGTGAAGTGAAAAGCCCCGTCTGTTGAGCGCGATACAAAGAGAATCGTCCTTGCGAGCGGAGCGAAGCAATCCACGGCTCAGCACGCGACGCACTGGATTGCCGCGTCGCTGCGCTCCTCGCAATGACGAGGCGGTGAGAGGGGTGTTAGCCACGCGGCCCCACCCCACTGCGACTAGGCCTTGCTGCGCAAAGCCAGGTCTCATTGCCCCACCCCTGAAGGAGAGGGGGGAGCTTCACTGCCGCGCGCGGCGTTCTTCTGTCGCTTTGATCGCAGCGCGTTGTTCCTCCGCAGTGCGGAAATCGCGGCTGGAATAGAGCGCGGGGGTGACGATCCACGGGTCTGCCACCCACAGATAGCCGTTAAAGCTGCTGGGCACTTCGCCCAATTGTTCGGGCAGGGTGACCCCGCCATCGGCCATGCTGCCATCGCCCGCGGCTACGATGATCTGGCCGCCCTGTTCTTCCATCCGGGCGATCAGCCGGTTGGGCCAGCCCCAATAGAAGAATTGCGAATCCAGCGTGACCAGCATTGTGCCGCCCTTGCAGCTGTCTGGCAGCATCCCCGTCCAGCCATAGAGCTTGTAATCGCTGGCGCATTGCTGTGCCGCGCGCGGGCTCCATGCCCAGATGCCGGGATAGAGGCTGCGGATTTTGTCCACCGGCGCGTCAAACCCGTAAAAGCTGTCCCGGCTCGCCACCGGATCGCGGCCCAGCTCTTTCAGCGCGGCGGCCAGTTTTTCGGCAAATTCCGGGCTGGAATCGTCCATCCGGTACATCACTCGCGTGCGCGGCGGCAGGGCGCGCAGGAATTCGCTCAGCGTCGCGATCTGCCCCACACCTTGCCCGCGAAAGGGGAAGGTCTTGCCACCATCGGGCGTGTAGCCATGGCCCATATCGAGCGCTTTGAGCTCTGCCAGCGTCATGTCCTGCACCCGGCCACTGCCATTGGTGCGGCAATCGAGCTGTGCGTCATGGAACAGCACGAATTGCCCGTCAGCGGTGAGCCGCAGATCCGCGCCGATCACTTGCGTGCCCAGTTGCGCAGCCTTGCGGGCACCTTCGGCCGTGTTGTCGAGCCAGCGATGGTTCGGCGGCTCAATCCGCGTGGCAGCGCATTCCTCGCGTGCTTGCGGGCCGGGCATGGGCAATTGCGCCAGCCCGTGTTCGGCAATCAGCTTGACCGAACCCTTGGGATCAGGCGCCAGCCAGCTGGCATTGACGAAAGTCAGCGCGAAGAACGCAATCGCCCCGATGGCGGCAATCCGCAGTGGCCAGCCTTTCACGCGAGCAGCGCCCTGGCTTGTTCGCAATCCGCCTCGATCTGCTCGATCAGCGCTTCCAGACTGTCAAATTTCGCTTCGGGGCGGAGGAAATGCACGAACGACACCTCCACTTCCTGCCCGTAAAGATCGCCCGAGAAATCGAAGAAATAGGGTTCGAGCAATTCCTTGGGCGGNNAATTGCGGGCGGATGCCGATATTGGCCGCGCCTTTCAGCACTTCGCCGGTGGCAAGAATCCGCCCGGTCACAGCGTAAACGCCGAATTTGGGCCGCAAATAGCCTTCCACGGTGAGATTGGCCGTGGGATAGCCGATCTCGCGCCCGCGCTTGTCGCCATGGGTCACGATCCCGCGAATGGCGAAGGGGCGGGTGAGCAATTGCGCCGCTAGCTGCGGATCGCCCGCACGCAGCGCGTCGCGCACCCGGCTGGAGGAAATCGCCGCGCCGCCTTCCATCACGGCAGGCACAGCGCGGCATTCAATCCCGCATTCCGCGCCGATCTGGCGCAGCAGGTCCAGATTGCCGCCGCGCGCCTTGCCAAAGGTGAAATCCTCGCCCGTCACTACCCCTGCCGCGCCCAGCCGTTCATGCAGGATCACCCGCACGAAATCCTCGGCAGTGGTCCCGGCCAGATCGGCATCGAAATGGAACACCAGCATCGCCGTGGCCCCGGCGGCGAGATAGAGTTCCTGCCTTTGCTCCAGCGTGGTCAGGCGAAAGGGCGGGACATCGGGCTTGAAGAAGCGCACCGGATGCGGATCGAAAGTGGCGACAATTGCTGGCCGCCCGGCTTCACGCGCCCAGCGGATCGCTTCGCCCGCTACCGCCTGATGCCCGCGATGGAAGCCGTCGAAATTGCCCAGCGCAATGATCGCGCCGCGCAAACTATCTGGCAGGCGTTCGCGATGGTCGAGCCACCTCATGCGGCCACTACCATCGGTTTCAATCCGGCGCGCAGCACGCGCAGCGCGTTCAGGCCCATCACCTTGCGGATTTCCTCTTCGCTGAAGCCTTCATCCACCAGCGCCTGTGTCACCTGAACCAGCAGCGATGTGTCAAACCGGACAATCACCGCGCCATCATAATCGCTGCCCAGCGCGACATGATCGATCCCCACCAGATCGCGCACATGTTTCATCGCGCGGGCAGTGGCGCGCGGCGAGGTATCGCAGACTGCGCCTTCCCAATAACCGATCCCGATCACACCACCCGTGCGCGCAAGACCGCGAATTTCCTCGTCCGTCAGGTTGCGATTGGCATCGCAGGTCGCCTGCACCCCGCCATGGCTGGAGACAACCGGGCGGCGCGCCATGGCGAGAATATCGGCCACGCATTCATGGCTGCAATGGGCGATATCAACGATCATGCCCATATCCTCCATCGCGGTCAGGATTTCGCGCCCGAACGGGGTCAGCCCGCCCTTTTTCACGCCATGCATGGAGCCGGCCAGTTCATTGTCGAAGAAATGGGCGATGCCTGCCATACGGAAGCCAGCCGCATAGAGCCGGTCGAGATTTTCGCGCTTGCCCTCCAGATTATGCAGCCCCTCGATGCTGAGCAGGGCGCCGATAGGGGGCTGGTAGATGCCTTTGGTCCCCTTCGGTGCACGACGCCAATGCTTACTGTCGCCGCGCTCGCGAACAAGCTCGTCCAGCTCGGATGCGGTCGCGATCTTTGTCAGGATTTGCCAATCGTCATTCGCGATGGCTCGATCCAGCTTCCGCGCATGCCACAGCGAGCGTTCCAACAGCGAGAACCAGGTCTTCATCGGCTGCAACTGGCCGAAGACCAGCAAGGTCGTGTCGTCACGCGCATCGGCGCTGTTACTGTCGTAATTCAGCCCGGCGGGAGTCTTGGTGACGCTGGAAAAGACCTGCAGCGCCACATTGCCGCGTTCCAGCCGGGGCAGATCCATCTGCCCGCGATCCGTTTCCTCGTTGAGCGAGCGCTTCCACAGCAGCGTGTCGGAATGCAGATCCACGATGGTCAACGTCTTGTGCAGCGCCTTCGCCTCGTTGCTGACGGGGATCAGCTCCTTGCCGTCGATGCGGTTCATGCTCCGCTCCGCCATGCCCGGGGCGAGGGCGAAGAGGCCAATCGCGCCGAGTAGCAGCAGGGCGAGGATCGACAGGGCAATCTTGCGCTTCATGATATGGTTCTCCTCCCCAGCGTGACGAAACTAAAGGGCGGCTGGCCTGCCTCTGCCGCATAATCCTCGCGCGCCACCACGTCCCATTCCGATTCGGCCAGCGCATTCATATGTGTATCGCCGGCAAAGTCCTGATGCACATCGGTCAGCTCTACCCGCGCGCAAAGCGGCAGGAACAGTGCGTAGATTTCTGCCCCGCCGATGATGGCCACTTCGCTATCGCCCGCGACGCGCAGCGCCTCACCCACACTATGGACCACTTCCGCGCCATCCGCGTTCCACCCGGTGTCGCGGGTCAGCACGATATGGCGGCGACCGGGGAGCGGTTTGGGGAAGCTTTCAAAGGTTTTGCGGCCCATGATCATGGGCTTGCCCATGGTCAGCGCCTTGAAGCGCTTGAGGTCAGCGGAGATATGCCAGGGCAGCTGGCCATCCTTGCCGATCACGCCATTGGCCGCGCGGGCATAGATGGCGAAGAGCTGCTGTGCCATCAGCGGGTGATCCGCGTCACATGGCCCATCTTGCGCCCGGCGCGGGCCTCGCTCTTGCCATAGAGATGCAGATGCGCGCCTGTTTCGGCCAGCACGCTCTGTGCTGCCAGCGCATCCTCGCCGATCAGATTGCGCATTTCCACTGTGCTGGCGATGGTGCTGGTATCGCCCAAAGGCAGACCGCAAATCGCGCGAATATGGTTTTCAAACTGGCTGGTGGCGGCCCCTTCGATGGTCCAGTGGCCGGAATTATGCACCCGCGGGGCCATTTCGTTGAATACCGGCCCGGCCTCCGTCGCGAAGAATTCCAGCGTCAGCACGCCGACATAATCCAGCGCGTCGGCCACTTGCCGCGCCAGCGCGCGCGCGGGTTCGACCTGCGCGGTCACCGCGTCGCCTGCGGGCAGGGTAGAGGTGGCGAGAATGCCATCTGCATGCACATTCAGCGTGCTGTCCCAAAAACGAATTTCGCCATTGCGGCTGCGCACGAGGATGACGGAGAATTCCGCTGCAAAGCGCACGAAGCCTTCATAGATGGTCGGCGCATGCGGCAGGCGGATGGATGCTGCATCTTTCAGCGAACCGATCCGCCACTGGCCCTTGCCATCATAGCCATCGCGCCGCGTCTTGAGGATGCCCGGCGCGCCGATCCGTTCCACGGCTGCCAGCAATTCCTCCTGCGAATCGACCGGGGCAAAGGGGGCAGGTGTTCCGCCCAACGCTTCGACAAAGCGCTTTTCCTTCAGCCGGTCCTGCGCTGTTTCCAGCGCGCGCGGATGGGGCAGCAGGCGATCATCAATCGCACTGAGCGGGCCGACCGGGACATTCTCGAATTCCCAGGTCACCACGTCGCATTCAGCGGCAAAGCCGGTCAGCGCATCGTGATCGGTCCATTGCGCGCAGGTGAAGCGGTCGCTGACTTCGGCGGCCACACTTTCCCGCTCCGGGGCGAAGACATGCACGTGATAACCCAGTTGCGCAGCGCAAACCGCCATCATGCGGCCCAGCTGGCCGCCGCCCAGCATGCCGATTGTGCCGCCCGGAGCGATCATACGCCGTCTATCCTTCGTCGACCGGCTTTTCGCCCACCGCATCGCTGCGGGCCTGACGGAAGGCCTTGAGCCGGCTGGCCACGGTATCATCGCTGGTGGCAAGGATGCTGGCCGCCATGATCCCGGCATTGGTCGCGCCCGCTTCGCCAATCGCCAGCGTGCCCACCGGCACCCCGGCTGGCATTTGCACGATGGAGAGCAGGCTGTCCTGCCCGGACAGCGCCCGGCTCTTCACCGGCACGCCCAGCACCGGCAGATGGGTCAGCGAAGCAACCATGCCCGGCAAATGCGCCGCACCGCCTGCCCCGGCGATAATCACATGAAAGCCCGCCTCTGCCGCGCCCTTTGCGAAATCATACATCCGGTCCGGCGTGCGATGGGCGGAGACGATCCGCGCATCATAGGCAACGCCCAGTTCGTCCAGCACATCGGCGGCGCATTTCATGGTCGGCCAGTCAGACTGGCTGCCCATGATGATCGCGACTTTGGGGCTGTCTGCCATACTCAGCTATCCTTGAGGTAGTATCGCTCGCCCGGCTGCATAGTGTCGTCAAAGTCATAGACGATGGGCTGGCCGGTGGGAATTTCGAGACCGGTAATGTCATCATCGGAAATGCCCGAAAGATGCTTCACCAGCGCGCGCAAACTGTTGCCATGGGCAGAGATGATCACTGTCTCCCCGCTCGCCAGAACCGGCAGGATCGTGCTTTCCCAATAGGGCAGCACGCGCTCGATGGT
>JAGREF010000151.1 GCA_020446665.1 Sphingomonadaceae bacterium | reverse complement strand
GAGGATATCAAGGCGCCGGAATGTTTCATCATCGAACAGGCGCTGAAGGAAAAGCTCAATATCCCGGTGATGCATGATGACCAGCACGGCACGGCGATCATTTCTGCTGCCGGTCTGGTCAATGCCTGCCACATTACCGGGCGCGAGCTGAAAGACGTGAAAGTGGTGGTCAACGGCGCCGGTGCCGCTGCCATTGCCTGTACCGCGCTGATCAAGGCGATGGGCGTGGCGCATGACAATGTCATCATGTGCGACCGCAGCGGCGTGATCTGGCGCGGGCGTGACAAGGTCGATCAGTTCAAGTCCGCCCATGCCGTTGATACCGATGCCCGCACGCTGGAAGAGGCGCTGGTCGGCGCGGATATTTTCCTCGGCCTATCTGCCAAGGATGCGTTGAAGCCCGAATGGGTGGCGAAGATGGCGGACCAGCCGATCATTTTCGCAATGGCCAATCCTGACCCGGAAATTACCCCCGATGCGGCCAAGGCCGTGCGCTCCGATGCGATCGTCGCGACCGGGCGCAGCGACTATCCCAACCAGGTCAACAATGTGCTTGGTTTTCCGTTCATTTTCCGTGGCGCGCTGGATGTGCGGGCAACTGCGATCAACGAGGAAATGAAGATCGCCGCTGCCGTTGCCATTGCCGAACTGGCGCGCGAGGCGGTGCCCGATGAAGTGGCCGCAGCTTATGGCAAGAACCACAAATTCGGGGTCGACTATATCATCCCGGCCCCGTTCGATCCGCGGCTGATGGAGGTTGTGTCCTCTGCCGTTGCCAAGGCGGCGATGGATTCAGGCGTGGCGCAGGCGCCGATTGCCGACATGGACGCCTATCGTGCCAGCCTGAAGGCCCGGCTCAACCCGACTTCGGCGGTGCTCACCAACACCTATGCCATTGCCCGCTCCAATCCCAAGCGGGTGGTCTTTGCCGAAGCGGAAGAGGAAGTGGTGCTGCGCGCTGCCATCCAGTTCCGCGATTTCGGCTATGGCACGCCGGTGCTGGTCGGCCGGACCAAGGCCATTGCCGACAAGATGCACATGCTGGGCGTGGATAATCCGCGCGACTTTGAAATCCAGAATTCTGCCGATTGCGAATATATCCCGCAAATGGTGGACTATCTTTATCAGCGCCTCCAGCGGCGCGGCTATACCGAGCGCGATGTCCGCCGCATGGTCAATCAGGAGCGGAACGTCTTTGCCGCCCTGCTGGTCGCCCTGGGCCATGGTGATGCGCTGATTTCCGGCCTCACCCGTACCTTCGCCCAGACCAAGCGTGAGATCAGCCTGGTGCTCGATGCGAAGCAGGATGCGGTGCCCTTTGGCGTCCACATGATGATCGGCAAGAATTACACTGTGTTCCTGGCCGATACGACGATCAACGAACGCCCGAGTTCGGCGGAGCTGGCTCACATCGCCAAGGAAACTGCCGCTGTCGCCCGCCGCATGGGGCATGAGCCGCGCGTTGCCTTCCTTTCCTATTCGACCTTCGGCAATCCTTCGGGGCGCTGGCTGGAGAATATCCGCGAGGCGGTGGCGATCCTCGATCAGGAAAATCCCGGCTTCGAATATGAAGGGGAGATGGCCCCGGACGCGGCGCTCAACCCCAAGGTGATGGGTCTCTATCCCTTCAGCCGCCTGTCCGCCCCGGCCAATGTGCTGATCATGCCGGGCCTGCAATCGGCCAATGTCTCCGCCAAATTACTGCGCGAACTGGCGGGTGCCACCACGATCGGCCCGATGCTGATCGGCATGGAAAAGCCGGTCCAGATTGCGCCGATGACAGCGATTGCGCCCGATGTGCTGACTCTGGCCGTGCTGGCGGCGGCCGGCGTGGTCGGCTGATCCGGCCATGGCGGAAATCTCGCGCCTGGTCCTCACCGTTACCGGCAGCGACCGGCCGGGGCTGACGGCGGCCCTGTCGCAGGCGATTCTCGATGCCGGGGGCAATTGGCAGGCAGGGCATCTCAGCCGGTTGGGCGGGCTCTATGTCGGCTCGGTGCTGGTCGAACTCGCGCCGGATCAACTGGCCCAGTTGGAAGCAGCCGTGCGCGGGATCGACGCGCATGGGCTGACCGTGACGACGCAGCTTGCAGGCGACGATCCGGCATCCGGCAAGCCTGCGCTGGTGTTTGAGCTGATCGGGCAAGACCGGCCCGGCATCATTCGCGAAGTCACGGCGATCCTGTCTGGCCTTGGTGCGAATATCGAAAGCCTGACCAGCGGCGAGGAAACAGGCGCACATGGGGGTGATCGGCTGTTCCGGGCCAAGGTCAGCGTCAGCCTGCCCGCAGATGTTTCGCCGGAGGAAGCGCAGGAAGCACTGGAGGCAATTTCCAGCGAGATCATGGTCGATTTTGCTTTTTCCTGACCCGTCCTGACGTTGTTTTTTCAGACCGTTAACCTAGCGCGTTCACGCGATGCTTAGCCGCGCCTGCCATGGTCCAACGCATGGCCCGAAAAACTGACCGCCCCAAACTCGCCACCCGTTACGCCGGCCCGCGCGGCGGCACCCGCGATCTCGTGTCGCTCGAAGGGCGCTGTCAGGTTGGCGAGAACGACTGCGAAGATATTGTCCTGCTGGACCTTGATACGGGCGGTTGCCGTGTGCGCGGGATCACTGCCGCTGTGACCAAGACGGATGCGGTGGCGGTCTGGCTCGGGCCGCTCGGCCCCTTCACCGCCCATCCGCGCTGGGTGAAGCGCGGGCTGGCAGGCCTGCGTTTCGATCCGCCGCTGGAAGACAGCACACTGGAAGAGGCCAAAAGCCGCGCCGTGCCTGCCCCGCCCAGCGAAGTGATCGCGCTGCGCCGCCGGGTTGCCTCTGCCTGAGGCCGGTCTTGCACAGGGTTACACAGGTGACAGGGTGTAACCCTGCGGAAATTGTGAATATTGCATAGAATCAGATGCTTAGTGTGATTCCACCACCCTTTTGAGTGGGTTACACCCTATAGGGGGAAAACCATCTTCTGCGACAATGGGAAAGAGCAGGGACGATCCTGACAGGCGCGGCCGCTGTAGGAAAGGGCAGACTGCCTGACCCCTCATTTCCGCCGATAGCGGAAGTACCAGACTTCGTGATAGGGTTCAAGTATCATATTGATTCACAGTGGTTTTTGGTGAATTTTTGACCTCAAGAATCACTCCAGTAATCACCCAGCAATCACCGTTTCGATGTGACAATGGCGTGGATTTGGTGCCCCGACATCAGTAAGCTTTGTGGATCTTCGCGATCGCAAAGGGCAGCTTCAGGATATCGTGGTTGTCGGCGATCCACTGCTTCTGCTCCTCGCTCAGTCTGTCGTTCGACGATTTGACCTCGACGAATTTGAACTCGTCTTCGCGATACAAGAGGAGGTCGGGCCAACCGAGGTATCGGTCCCAGTAGCCCTCGACGAGATAGCGCAGTATCGATTTGATCGTCTCGAACGGCAGGATTTCGAGTAGGCGCCGTGCTCGCGCGATATCCTCAGGCCTGTGTGCCCAAAGATACTGCCGCAGCCCTTCGCTCGGCTCGAGCCAGTAGTCGAACAACCAGAGCGGATCGTCGTCGAGCAATATCTCGTCGAAATGTTCGTCGATCGCAGCGGCACGTCGTTCGGCATATCCCTTGGAGCCGAAATCGCTCGGAAGATGCGTCCAGATCATCTCACCGGGGCGTTTCTCTTCGAACGCGATGCGGTCGCCGAAGCTGACCATCCGGCACAGCGGGTCGTCGTAGCCCTGGATGAGCATCCAGGTCATGGCGCCGAACAGTACATGGAACGGTACGCTCTCGAGTTGCAAAACCTGCCAACCCTGCGCGGCGTAGTGACGTGAAGCGAACTCCTCGGCGCTGATGACCTCGCTTCCGCTGACGATCTGGGCACCTTTCTTCCCGCCCTTGGCGTAGGTCGCTTCGAGTGCTTCGATCTCCACGCCGTATTGCGCGATCACCTCGGCCTGGGACTTTTCGGCAAAGGTATATTTGGGCTCGTTCGCATGCAGCGCTTTGATTTCTTCGAGGACAGTCTTCTCGAGTTGCTCGTGTGCCGAGCGGCGCTCGTCGTCACTTGCATTGGGATGTTCGACGTCCCAGTCGGCCTGTGCGGAGCGCTCGGCAAAGAAGAGTTCACGCCAGTAGTATCGCTTGATCTTGCTGGTGCGTCCGGGAATGGCTGCGGCGGGTGCCGGGTCGGCTGGCAGACCCCGGCATTCGCTGCAGATCGCTGGTTGGAACCCGTGCGTTACCGGAATGCGCTCCTGCGTTTCCAACTCACAGCCTTCTTTCAATTGATGGGCCAGAAATCGGCTGCCGAACGCCTCGTCGCATGCGCACATCATGACCGCACCGCAATCCGGACAGCGATATTTGCGGATCAATTCGTGCTGGTTGAGACAAACCCGGCTTGGATGTTCGCAGGTCGCGGCCGACGGCTCATTCATCATCGCTCGCCAGTCGGAAGCATGTTGCGAAACGTCCCTTGTCGGCGCCCCCCAGTCCGGCCTCGTCGAACAGAGGCTCCCAGCGCGCGGCGACAATGGTCCGCAACTCTGCGATGATGGCTATTGCCTCTTCCTGACCGAGGTCGAAAACCGCCGCTCCCGCCAGGGCATTTCCGAGCGTGGCATTGCGCCCTTCAGGGCCCACACCAAGCACTAGCCGCCGCTCAAGTCCAACCTGCGGCTTGGGCACGACATCGTAGAGCGGGGACAGGCGCCAGCCCTTGCCGTCGTGCAGGAATCCGTGGTTGCGCAGATGATCGTCGTCATTGGTGACGAGGATGTTGAACACCATCCGCTTGAACAGTTCGTGCAGGTCCTGACGGACCTGCGTGCCGTGCTGACGTAGGGCACCAGCAAGGTCAGCATAGCTGTAGCGGCTGACTTCGCTTTCATGCGCGCCAAGCATGGTTAGGCCCGATGCAAAATGACGCCGCTCCATCCGGTTGCCATGCGGGATCCGGTCGAACCGCTCGATCAGATAGATGTCGCGTTCGAACACGCGTTTGAGATCGAGCGCGGGCACGTCGAGTCCGCATTCGCCCGCAAGGCGCATGGTGGCGTATTCCACCCGACATTCGGGAAAGCTGTCGTTGCGCGCTGGGAACTTGGCGATCCAGGGCTGATCACCGATTTCGGTCGCGGCCTTTGGGCGCGCGCCACCCAGCGATGAACCTGCAGTCAGCAGTTGCTTCAGGTTCTCATCGAGTTCCTCGACATGCTGCGCCCGTTCGGTCGCCTCGGCCAGTTCTTCGAGCGTGAAATGTTCGCCCGGCGCATCGCCTTCGCCCCACGGCGTGATGCGCTGAGGGCGTTCGGGGGTCGGGCCGAAGGCGAGGCAACCCACGCGATGTTCGCCCGAGGCGAGGATAAGGTCGATCTCGTTGGGCAGGCGATCACCCATGGCCTTGTACATGAGATACTGGCCCCAACCATCGGGTGCTGCATCGCGGATGCCGTTGAAGACGGCGAACCCCTCTTCGGTGCGGAAGGTATGGCTGCTGCCGGCCTCATGCAGCGGTAGAGCGACCGGATCGATCGGGATGCGGTCTGAGCGTTCAAGATAGCGACGGCCATAGGCGAATGTCGCAAACTTGTTGCGCGGCTCGTCGGTCATGGTGAGTAGCCCGGCGGGAACCGGACCTTCGGGCAGATGCACGAAGACATAGGTGCGCACGCTCACCATGATCGATCAAAAATCCAGGTCATCGTTGTCCGAGGCATGGGTCGTTTTCGGCAATCGCGCGAGATCTTCGCTGATGCCCGCGCGATCGGTACCGGGGGCAGCAAGCTCGGCAAGGCGGGCCGTCATGCCGAACACGTGGAGCGCGCTGGCGAGGACCGCAAGGCCAACCGTTGGGTCCCCGGCTTCCAGTCGCTGCAATGTCTGCACCGAGACGAGCATGCGCTCTGCCATGAGCCGCTGCGGCAGTTTGCGCCGCCGCCGTGCGAGTGCAATGTCCTTGCCCAGCTGCGCGATGGCGCGCTGGCTATGGGGCGGCAGTCCGCTGGCGACTCTGGAGGCACGTGGCATGGCTTCATAGATGACATATCATGTCTATTCTGTCAATTTCACATGATATGTCGTGTTTTTTATTGCTTCACTGGTCGCGATAGACACCTTCCTATTCCGCCAAACAGTAGTCCTATTTCTCAGGCACGGACTTGGCGAAGTTCGCCGCAAAGTAGTCGATCACCTCCGCCGCCTGGGTTCCCTGGCGAAACTCCCGCTGCTCTTCAAAATCAAGGCTCGGAACAAGGTGGATGAACTGGTTCTCACCATAGAGCGACATCAATTCATCCGGATCGATCCCGTCGGTTCGATGCCCGGTCATGACGTGCGTTGCTTCAAGCGCGGCACCGATCATGACGTCAGCAAGCTGGACGGCCGGACTGTCCTTTGAATCGACCTGACGCACTTCGGCAAGCTTGAGCGGGAAATTGAAGCTGGCAATCTCGGTTTGCCGGAGTTCGACCTCGTCCTCATGCTCGATCAATCGCTGCAGTAAGACATTATATCGCTCAAGGTTCTTCGAACGATCGTGTTCGACACGGTAAGATTGGTCGGACATGACTTCCATTCGGCTAATTAACGACTGAAGCACGACCAGCGCGGCATCAGTATCGACGCCGGGAGTAGCTATGGCCGAAAGGCACGCCGGCGCGGCATATTGCGCGAGCGGACCGATGGCCTCGGGGAACTCGTGCCAGCTTGTCGTGCGGGCTGCATGAACGAGTTCCCGCAGGGCATCTGCACTCTTCTCCTTCACGGCGTATTGGAAGGCTGCGAGCATTTCGTCGAATTGCGGATCGCCCAGCAAAGTTCGACCGGTCATCGTCAGCAGCGACGCCATCGCATAGTTTTGACCATCTTCGTAGAAGTTGTGGCCCAGATCATAATACCATGGCTCGACCGCATAGTCGCAAAACATGAGGACGAGCAAAAAACGCTTGTCGCACACATAGGTAACACTCTTGTAGTCGGCGAGCAGGTCGCGCAGCAGTGCAATAAGCCGGGGGCGATTACCGGGGCGCCGTGACAGGGCGCGATATTTGAGTTCGTTCGCCTGCAACTTTGGAAAATGCTCACGGATCAGG